>JBKCGB010000221.1:0-3149 GCA_046303375.1 Roseiflexaceae bacterium | reverse complement strand
AGCGCATTGAGACCTGCAATAGTCAACTTGAGAAGATGAGCGTGGCTCGACTTCATGCGCGACTTACCGCCGGTGTCTCAATCAAAATTGCCGCATCACTCTGCGCTTTGAGTGTGACCAATTACTGCTAGACTAGCAATCAGAGTATATCATATATTCCTCGAAGTAAAATTTAACACGGCGGCGGTACATACGGCGACGGAGGCTCGGGTGACCGTGCCTGCCGGAAGCGCCGGATACCCAGTGTAATTGCAATACTCGCCCCCAGCGAAATCGTCAGTGCCAACACGAGCGTGAGATATGAGCTGGTGTAGACGCGGAAGACCAGCGTGTGCGCACTTTCAATCCGTACATCATCCATTGTCACTGTCACATCGTATGTCCCACCGTTCCACGTATAGCGTGGCACATCTGCGATGATGAGCGCCCCTGCATAGCCGTTGGGCGCATATTGCTGCGCTGGCACACTATCCCAATACGCAGATACCGCCAGTTGGGCTTCGCCGTCAAGTGCGGCAGTCGCCCGCGGCCGTGTCAGGATAGGCATCGCCACCGCACCCGACAAGGTGGCCGTATACGGCACACTGACCGTCATGTGTGCAAACGGATTACGACTCGGCAGCACGGGCATCAGATAGGTGGGCAGTGTGGTGCCTGCCACGGGCTGCGCAAACGCCAGCTGCACCCGCAGTGGTGTGGTGGTGAACTGCACACGCACCGGGTCAGGGGTCACACGGATATGCGGGTCGTTGGCGCGAAAGCGCACATCGGCCTGGTAGGTGGCCGCATCCAGCGTATCAGCAATCACTACCTGCACCGCATAGGCGTTGGGGCAAGCTGGATCGTTCCAACGCGTGGTGACGGCGAGCGTACTTCCATCCACCGCCACATTATCGTGGCGGAGCGCCGTCACCACGGCATCTGTTGCCATGCGTGGCTCCGGCACCAGTGCCGTTACCTGCGGGGTAACACACACAGAGCGGGTGTTTTCACCTGGCCCGAACGTACCCACATCCAACACCGCCTGCGTCGCCCGTGCCCCCGACCAGGTCAGCGCAATTGTATCCACAGGACGCGTCAGCGTATACTGCACGGCTAGCTGCTTGCCGTAGATGGGGACTGTTATGCGCACCGTGTAGGTGCCCGCATCGAGCAAGGCCACATTTTTGAGCGTGATGGGCCAGGTCACGCGCCCATCCTGCTGTTGCAGCGCCCCCACAGCAAAGAGTTTGGTGCGCAGTGCGGCTGGTACGGGCGTGTTTTGCGCATCCACCAGTGCATCTTCCCCCAGCTGGATCGGTTGCGGATTGCCATCCCCTTTGGTCAGACACGTCAGCGACAAATCAATGTCTGCCGCACTCGTGAGAATGCCGATATCACGCTCATCACTCCCACCCACCCGCGTCAAGGCACAGGCCTGCTGTGGCGTGAGTGCGCGGGTCGCATAGAGCACCAGCGGGCGCGCTTGGACCTGGGCTGATACCAGCACATCGAGCGTATATGCGCCCGCTTGAGTAGGGCGCAGGCGTGCACTCGCGCTATCACGGGTCAGTGTCATGCGTGCTGGGGGATTGGTGCGTCCATTGGCCGGCGTATCAAAGAGTGCTGCGCCGGCGTATTTGACTGCACTGTGTGTCGGTAAGGCTACGGCCACTGCAAGTTCGCCATTGGGCATATCGGGGGTATCGCTGACAGGCGTGGTCATACGCAGGGGCAGCTCCATGGCGGTAGGCTGGAATTGGTAGCAACGGCGGAGTGCCACCTGATTGGTGGGGCGCAGGGTGACCAGCACCGCAAGTGGCTGCGTGGTTGCCGGCAAAAGCGCCCACACCAACGGCTGCGTGGTGGCATCGAGCCCACTGGTGCGCGTGGTGTAGGGTGTGGTATCGGTATCGGGTTGTACCGCATCACAGCGTGTCGCAGTTGTAATAGTCATCTGCGCGAGGGTACTCGGCGCCACGCCATCGATAAGTGCTCCAACCACATGCGCCGCATTGCGTGGATAGGCCAGGACCTGCCCACTAGTCGCACGCATATCTGGGTAGCGCAACGTCATACGCACCGCAGCGCGCATAAACACAAAACTCGTAATATCGGCGGGGGGCGCATTGGCAGTAAACGTCCACTCGCCTGCAATATCCGTGCCGGATGGGGTACGGAACGTGTGGAAGCGCGTGCCCGTGCCGTTGATGAGTCCCGCAGCGCTGGATTGTACCGAGAGGTCCGCACTATCGCGGGCGCTCGCAAAAACAAACGTCATGTCGCTGATGCGCTGTGCGGCACTGCTCCGCGCCACAAAGACACTCGCATCACGCCCCGTGGCCGGCGTCCCCTGTAGGGTATCGAGATAGAGGCTCGGCTTGAGGTAGGTCAGTACACTCGCCACCGCAAAGGCGATATCCTGGGCGCTGGCAATCTCGATCACCCGCTGGTTGCTATTGGTAAAGGCCGCCTTGACTGCCCGGACATCCTCCGGTGCCGTATTTGCTGGATCTGTGAGCATCAGCAAAAAAACTGGTACGCCCAACGTCTGGAGCTGTTGTTGCATGGTGTCGGTGATGGCAGCGGTCGCCCCCATGTCTGTGGGGGCACCATCGGTCAGCAGGATGACTGCCTGCGCATTGGTCGATTTGGTGTCACGCAGTAGCTGTTGGGTCGTGGCAAAGGCGGGCAGATAGGCAGTCTGACCCGGGGGGATGGCTGGATCGTTGATGACACCGTAACGATTGTTGCGCCCAGGTGGTGGTGTGGCATAATCGATGGTTACTGCATCAATATCGCGGCGGAGCGCCGTGCGGCTGGTGTCGTCCATGCGTGTCATCGTGGCCGGGGTGCCCAGGATGCGCGCAGTATCCGAAAAGTGCACCACGCCGAGCCGATCGCTGGGGTCGAGCACATCGAGGAGCATGGTGGTGGCGGCGTAGCGGAGCCCGTGTGGGTCAGCACCCTTGCCCCAATCGGCGGCGGCCACCTTGTTTTGGCGTACCGCACTATGCATCGAGCCCGAATTGTCGATCATCACCACCACATCGATGGGGGTGTCGGGGGTGGGTGCGCCGGGGACCAACAACACGGTTTTCGCCCTTGGGGTCATGCCTGGCGGGGATGTAATCGTTGGCGGAAGATTCAGCAACGCCGGGGGTGTGCCG
>JBKCGB010000220.1:0-62519 GCA_046303375.1 Roseiflexaceae bacterium | reverse complement strand
CAGCGTGCGTCATCGACTTCGCTCTGCTGTGGTGTGATGCTGCCATGTTGGAAGCGAACCAGAAAGATGTCTACGAACTTGTGGATGCGTAACGAATGCACGCGAAACCAGTACTCGATGGTCGTAAGGTGTCGCTCAACGACACCATGGAGTCCTGTTTCTTCGGCAATTTCACGTTCTGCGGCTGCTTCTGCGGTTTCCCCACGGCGTACATGCCCTTTGGGCAACCCCCAGCGTTTGCCACTGTGGGTTGAAATCATGGCGATTTCGATGCGGTGTGGGAGCACCCGGTAGATTATCCCACCTGCTGAATATGCCGTCCGCTGGTCGTGTTCGGATGCGGATGGTTGTGTCAGGAGTCACCTCACATGCCGTGTGACGATTTGGCGACTCGTCCTGCACGCATGTCCCAGTAGCGATTGACAGCATACCGGACGCGCTCTTTTGCGACTTCTGCATTTTCCCAGCCGAGAGGTTCGACACGCCCGCCTTCTAAGTCTTTGTACACGGTGAAGAAGTGCTCTACTTCACGGATGTAGTGACTCGGGAGTTGAGTGAAGTCGGTGTACCCTTGAAAGAATGGGTCATAATGCAGTACCGCCAAGATTTTGTCGTCGTGCTCGCCACGATCAAGCATGCGGAACATGCCAATTGGGCGCGCCTCGACGATACATCCAGTAAACGTCGGCAGATTGGTCATTACCAAGACATCGAGTGGGTCTTCGTCGTCATAAAACGTCTGTGGTGTGAAGCCATAGTCCCCTGGGTAGTGCACAGCCGAATACAGCACGCGATCCAGCTTGAATGCGCCCGTGCGTTTGTGGAATTCGTATTTGTTGCGTGAACCCTTGGGGATCTCGACCACTACATGGATGACTTCGGGCCAGCTGGGACCGGGGTCTAATTCATGCCAGAGGTTCATTGATGGCTCCAATCACCGATCTTCTATACTAAATGATTATACCACGATGCCTATTGCCCTGCCCGGCGCCACATGCGTAGTTTGTCTACCCAGCGAAAACCGCATGCAACATAGAGGTGCTGTGCCGGATTGTTGTCGTACCCATCACTCATGACACTAGCCATGCGAATGCCCGCGTCGGCCAAGCGCTGGAGTGTTGCGCTAATCAATCCACGGGTGATTCCTTTGCGCTGATGCATTTGGCGGCATCCCACCGGTTCAAAGAGGGCATAGCCGCTCCACGTATCGACCCACACCGTGCAAAATGCATCTATGTCACCATCAACATGTTTGGCAACCATATCCCATGCTGGTGTATATCCCGGATGTTGGCGCATGAAATCATAGCGAGCTGCTGTCATTTTGGTACTCTGAAACGCGCTATGCTGCGCGGTGACACGGGAGTGTGTATCAGCAATCTGCAACGTCTCAACATGCCATCCCTGTGGCATGGCATATATCGGTGCCTGTGTTGTACGAATTTCGTTGAGATTCAGCGTGCTGTCACATGCTACAAACCCGTGTGCGGCTAAGACTGCAGTGCGTTGTGGTTGCTGATCATATGCCCATAGTGCAACGGGTTGCGGTTGCGCTGCAACGTATTCCACCAAACTTGGCCATAGGTGGGGGTCGCTGCTGTCGATGACGCTATCGATTTGATCGTCGTTTTGCCATGTCCATGCTACTATCGTATTGTCGCGCAGCCACACCTGCAGTTGTGCCAAGCCACTATCGTCGGGAGTCGCACTCCGCCACCAGGCAAGATCTCCGGGCATACAGGTACGATATGGCTCTTGCTGGATAGCCATGTGTGCGCTAAAACGGAGCACATCGGCGAATTCTTCAGGGGTGTGGAGTGTGCGGATATGATACCGTGACATACCTAAAAAAGCATAGCTCCTGCTTCACGTGCGATGCGGCGCACGCGCTCTGCTTCCTCGGTTTTGCCTTTGGTGGTATATTCCTCTGCCACTTCGTTGAGACGTTTGACGACGGCTCCCGTGATATCACCAATATTTTCACGGATATAGCGTGTGGCATTCTCTGCATTAATGAGTGCATTGACAACCCGGTCTTCGGGGCTGAGTGCAGCCTCTTTGATCTGCGGGATGCGTGTCGCAATCATCGTGAGACGCTCTACGGTGGCGTTGTCGCCGGCACGTTCCGCCATCGTGATTTGCCCAGCTACGAGATTCATAAAGACATCGTCGAAACTCGCCACATGGTCATGGAGTGCTGCTTCTACGTCTTCAGCCATGAAGATTGCATCGAGTGTTTCACCTGCTTTGATGAATGATTGCTCGAGTTCTGCTTGGAGTGCCTGGTAGACGGTGACCACATACTCTTGAATATGAGTTAGTTCTGAGACGCGTTGGTCGTCGGCCTGCTGTTGTGCCTGTTCGATTTGTGTCTTGATGATATCAAAAAAGGTGTAATCGACGACATCCTGGTTGGCCACAATAATCGTTTTGCGCGCTGCATCATCTTCGGCATTCAGCAGTTGCTCAATCAGTTGCTCATAGGCAAATGTGGCTTCACCACCAGCAAATTGTGCCAATTTGGATTGAAGCTGGCTCAACAACGCAATACCCTGCGGGTCACCACTCATCTGGCTCGCATCCAGGAATGCTGCCAGCGTACTCTTGAATTCATCGTCAATATCGGCACTGTGCTTCTGGATGACTTCAAAGAGTGCTGGGTCGCCCTGTTGCATGGCTTCGAGCATCGCACTGATGATTTCGACACGTTTGCGCTGATTATCAAGCATTTCTTTGGTGACTCCATCACCTTCGAAGACTGCTTCAATCAGTGATTGCATCGTCAAAAAACGTCGTGGTGCAAGTAAATACCCACGAGGGGCATCTGTGGGGAGCGCATTCATCAACATGTTTGTCACGCTGCCCACAAATTTTTCAATTTCGCTTGAGTTCGCACTTGCTAACAGTTGTTGGGGGATATGCACAAAACAGAATTGCTTGCCCATGTCATGGTAGACCAATGGCGCAGCTAAGGCAACTGGTGTACCACAATTTGGACAAACTCCTGTGTTGAGTCGCCCTCCGAGGAGCACGCTTTTGAGTTGTGGTTGTGCATCTGCATCAATGATATTCACAATTTGTACCCGGAGCGGGGTTTGGCAACTTGGACATGCAATTTGACTCACTTGACCTTGAGGCGATGACATGTACGTGGTCCTTTCTCTGCATTATTTCGTTATTATACAGGATTCATATGCGTTTATCATGGTTATATGTTGGGGTGTGCTGTAGTGAAATACACGTGTGTACCGTGTTGCGATATAATACAATATTGAAATATCGTTTTGAATGAGGTGTCATGGACTCGTTTCATAATTTGCTCAATCCACCAGTCCTGTTCTTCTTTTTGGGATGTGCTATCGCACTGTTGCGTTCAGATTTAACAATATCAGCATCCATGACGAGTTTTTTCTCGTTGTACTTGTTGCTCTCACAAGGGTTCAAAGGTGGTGTAGCTCTGTCTCAGAGCACCGTCGGGTGGCCATTGATTATTGCTGTTGGTTGCGGGCTTTTGATGGCAGTTGTGATCCCAGTGATTGCGTTTCACTATTTGAAGCGCCGTTTCGCCCCATTTGACGCTGTTGCCATTGCCGCTGCCTATGGATCGGTGAGTGCCGTAACGTTTATTACTGCCATGCAATTCCTCGAACAGCAAAGCGTTGCATATGCTGCGTATATGACAGTCGTGATGATTTTGATGGAATCTCCTGCGATTATCATGGCACTTGTGCTCGCACATCGTACACGGCAACAGTTGTTGGGTACCGAAGCCACACATCTCGCTCCCTTGATTCAAAACGCCTTGCGTGAAGGTCCAAATCTGTTGCTGATGGGGAGTTTGGTCATTGGCCTGATTGTCGGGGTCGAAGGTAAGCGCATCATGGAGCCATTTACTGGCGCAATCTTTAATGGTATACTCGCATTCTTTTTGCTTGATATGGGGTTAACTGTGGTACGCCGTGGTCGTGAGCTCGGGCGTGAGTTTTTGCAGCTGATTCCATTTGGCATTGTGATGCCACTCGTGAGTGCTACTATCGCATGCGCGTTGGCGTATGTCAGTCATATGCCTGCTGGTGACGCCTTGTTGTTGGTCGTACTCGCCGCAAGTGCGTCGTACATCGTCTTGCCTGCCATTGCGCGCCATGCTATTCCAGAAGCAAATGCCAGTTTGTACTTGGGTTCTGCGTTAGTGGTTACCTTCCCGTTTAACATTGTGGTTGGTATCCCCCTCTACTATCAAGTCATCAGTTATTTTTGGGCATAGTGCATTACGCAAATCGACGCCCCCCCTGCGCGTACACGCAGGGGGGGCGTTGTGTATCGTGAGGATTACTTTTTGGCACCCTCAAGCACTGCCTGTGCAGCTGCCAATCGTGCAATTACCACACGGTATGGGCTACATGAGACATAGTTGAGGCCTGCGCGATGACAGAACTTGACCGATGCTGGTTCGCCGCCATGCTCACCACAGATACCTGTCTTGAGGTTGGCACGGGTGCTGCGACCGCGGGTGACACCCATTTCGATCAGCTGACCGACTCCCTCTTGGTCGAGCACCTGGAATGGGTCTTCGGGGAGAAGCTTTTGCTCGACATACTTGGGCAAGAATCGTCCAGCGTCGTCGCGGCTCATCCCAAAGGTGGTCTGCGTCAAGTCGTTGGTACCAAACGAGAAGAATTCGGCTTCTTCGGCAATTTTGTTGGCAGTCAAGGCAGCGCGGGGAAGTTCGATCATGGTCCCTACCAAGTACTCGAAGTCTACTCCGCTTTCTGCTTTTACTTCTGCAGCCACACGGTTGACGATTTCCTTCTGCTTTTTGAGCTCGCTGACATCGCCGACCAACGGAATCATGACTTCGGGCAACACAGTGATGCCACGCTTCTTGACAGCCACCACTGCACGGAAGATAGCGCGTGCTTGCATCTCGGTGATTTCGGGGTATTCGATGCCCAAACGGCAGCCACGGAAGCCCAACATCGGGTTGGCTTCGGACAAGGCATGTACGGTGCGCTTGAGATCAGCTGACGGGATGCCCATCTTTTGCGCCAAGGCGTCGATTTCGGCGTCGCCGTGGGGCAGGAATTCGTGCAACGGTGGGTCGAGGGTACGGATGGTAACCGGGTAGCCGTCCATCTCGGTGAACAAGCCTTCGAAGTCGCTCTGCTGTAATGGCTCAATCTTGGCCAAGGCGGCTTTGCGCTCGACCAGTGACGATGCCACAATCATCTGACGCACGGCGTCGATGCGGTCGCCTTCGAAGAACATGTGCTCGGTGCGGCACAACCCGATACCCTGCGCACCAAACATGCGGGCTACGCGTGCATCGGTGGGGGTGTCGGCATTAGCACGGACGCCGAGAGTGCGTACTTCGTCGGCCCAGCTAAGGAACTTGGCGAAGTAGCCGTAGAGCTTGGATTCTTCGGGCTTGAGTGTGCCACGAATCACCTGGATGACTTCGGATTCGCTGGTTTTGATTTGACCGTTGTAGACGGTCCCACTATGACCATCGACGGTGATGAAATCCCCTTCTTTGACGGTGATGTCGCCGACCTTGAATTCGCCCTTGGCGTAGTTGATGTCGATGTCGCCACATCCACACACACAGCACTTACCCATTTGGCGGGCAACCACGGCGGCATGGCTGGTGAGACCACCACGTGCAGTCAAGATGGCATCCGACGCCACCATGCCGTGGAAGTCTTCGGGGGCGGTTTCGGTTCGCACCAAGATTACCTTCTCACCCTTTTCGGCCCATTCGGCGGCACGATCGGGGTCCAAGCAGACTTTGCCACTGGCAGCACCAGGGCCGGCAGCCAACCCAGTTGCCAACTTGGCGGTGCTGGCGGCTACTTTTGCGTCTACAATGGGGAAGAGGAACTGGTTGAGCATTTCGGGCTTGACGCGTCCGAGTGCCGTCTTTTTGTCGATGACGCCTTCTTCGACCAGGTCGACTGCAATACGCACAGCGGCCATGCCGGTGCGCTTGCCGTTGCGGGTCTGGAGCATCCATAAGCGGCCGCGCTCGATGGTGAATTCCACGTCCTGCACATCTTTGTAGTGTGCTTCTAACTTGCGCGCAATCCCGAGGAATTCCTTGTGCGATTCGGGCAAGTCTTTGGCCATTTGAGCAATAGCAAGGGGCGTGCGAATACCTGCCACCACGTCTTCGCCTTGGGCGTTGATCAGGTACTCGCCGAACATGTCGTTTTCGCCGGTAGCAGGATTGCGCGTAAAGGCGACACCGGTTGCGCTCGTTTCACCCATGTTGCCGAAGACCATCGTCTGCACGTTTACACCCGTACCGATGTTGTCGGGGATGCGTTCGATGCGGCGATAATCGATGGCACGGCGCCCCATCCACGAATTAAAGACCGCCATGATGGCCATTTGCAACTGCTTGTGCGGGTCTTCGGGGAAGTCATGCCCGGTGTCGGCTTTGATGATGGTTTTGAATTCGTTGGCGATGGTCTGTAATTCTTCGGTGGTGAGGTCGTTGTCGGTGCGGTTTTTGCCCTTGGCGTGGCTCATGACATGTTCGAGCTTTTCGCCATCAACACCAAGTACGATTTTGCCAAATAGCTGCACAAAACGGCGATACGCATCTGCGGCAAAGCGTGGATTGCCAGTTTGGTCGGCCAAGCCCTTGATGGTGGCGGTGTTCAAGCCGAGGTTGAGCACGGTGTCCATCATGCCTGGCATCGATTCGCGGGCACCTGAACGCACTGATACGAGCAGTGGATTAGCAGGGTCACCAAATTTGCGACCCACTTGGCGCTCGACTTCGCTCATGGCAGCCAATGCCTGTTCCCACAGACCATCGGGCAATTTTTTGCCGTAGTCGTAGTATGCATTACATGCTTCGGTGGTAATGGTAAAACCAGGAGGTACTGGTACACCAGTACGTGTCATTTCGCCGAGACCTGCGCCTTTGCCACCGAGCAAATCGCGCATGGTGGCATTACCCTCTGTAAAGAGGTATACCCACTTCTTAGACATTACAAAAAACTCCTCTACTGTGCAATGTTGTTCTGGCTGTGCGGCAGCGCTACATGCCACGTTGCACCATAGCTCCACGCAGTTGCACAGAATACCGCGCATACTATACGGCATGTTGGCTGTTTGTGCAAGCGGACAACTGCCTCGACGTAAATCATGGCGATTTCACACGGTCATGGGTGGTGGTTTTGTTTGTGTGGCTGAAATGACGTGTCAGCGTATGACTCAGTTGCGGCGCAAATAACCTGCATTGCTGAGTTGCGATATCACTTCGGCGGCGCTGCGTTCGCCGGCTTCTACTGCACCTTCGATACTGCCAATCCAGTCATTGGCGGTTTCGCTCCCTGCCCAGTGTAGCCGACCAACCGGTGTACTCATCACATGGATAAAGTTTGCACTGCCGGGAGGCATAAAACCAATCGTGCCGCGACTCCAGCGTTCACTGTTCCAGTCACGTTCGATCATACCCCGATATGCCATGGTTTCTTCGCCAAACCAGGTGGCGAGCTGACTCACCAGGGCTTTGAGTCGTTCGCCACGGGGTTGAGCACCCCAGTGGCTCGCATTATCGCCCACAATCAGACAGGCCAGCGCGCCTTCGCTGCTGGTGGTCGGTGATACGTCATGTACCATACTTGCAGGACCGTCATGACTTAACATAAAACCAGATAGCTTGTTTTCACGCCAAAATGGATAATCGTAGCAGAGTATCGCTGTAATGGCTCTACCCATGATGACGCGTTGATTGAGTGCATCACGCTGTGCAGGCATTGCTGGCTCGTGGTAAATCTGTGCAGCAATTGATGGGGCGGTGGCCACAATTGCATAGCGTGCCCGGAACGATGAGCCACGCGAATACGCTGAGACGCTTTCTTCATCTTGCCGAATGGCGAGCACTGGCGTGTCAGTGGCGATTTGTGTCCGTAGTTGTTGTGCGAGGCGCTCAACAAGTCGTTGCATGCCACCAGGTATTCGTTCTTGGTTGTGTGCTGGTCGCAACGCAAACACATGCTGTGCCCCACGAAATGCTTGCACTTGGTCGAGTACATACATGAACGAAATTTCATTTGGCTCAGCGGTAAAATGGACGTGTGTGAGAATGGTAAAGAGCATGCGCAGTGTGCGATTGCCGCAGTGTTGTTGGAGCCACGCTCCAAAGGAAATTGCATCAAGTATCGGAATACGCGCCACACTTTTCGCATTTCGTTGTTGGAGTTCATTGGCGAGGCGATTGAGTTTGCGAATGATGCTGTGATAGCTCAGCGACAGATGTGGTGCAAACAGAGGATCTCGTTGTTTGAAGCGTTTTTGCGCCTTACCGAGCTGAATCACACTTTCTCCGGTGTGATATTGTGGTACGAATTGAATCCCCAGCTCATGTGCCAACTGATGTGTCTGGGTTGCGGTACTACGAATCCAGCGGGCCCCTAAATCGTATGTTTCACCGTTAAACGTGCCGCTACTAATACGCCCACCTACGCGATCTTTGGCTTCGAGTAATATGACATCCACACCCTCGCGTACTAAACGCCAGGTTGCAACCAGTCCAGACACGCCAGCCCCAATTACAATCACATCTGCGTTGTAGCCGAGTTGATTCGGATCGAATTGCAACGTACTCACAGGGCACCAACTTTCCTTGCAACGCCATGCGTGTTGTCGTTGAGTGTTGCAACGTGGATGCCTTCGGATGTGACAGTCAACCGCGAAATTGCGCAGTTGTCGATCCGAAAGCGTGGGTGATGATTGATGTTGACATCTAATATGGCGCAAATCAATGCGCTAATAGTCCCCGCATGGCACACAATACAGATGGTTTGCGCTTCTGCATGTGTATGAATGCAACGCTCTAGTACGTGCATTGCGCGCTGTTGTACCTGTTGAAAAGATTCACCGCCGAGATATGGTGCTTCACCGGGTTTGGTGCGGAATTCAGCGTATTCTCGTGCAAATTTGGTGGCGACGTCTGCTTCAGTCAAATGTTCCCAATGACCCACGTCTACTTCACGCAGACCTGCATCTTTATGGACGGTGAGCTGGTGCGGGGTTGCAATTGCCTGTGCCGTCGCAAATGCGCGTACTAAATCACTGCTATAAATTGCAGCAATGGCGGTGTCTTTGAGCCGATTTGCAACAGTAGCAGCCTGGGCGTTCCCACGTGCATTGAGTGGGATTTGGGCATGACCGTAGATGCGATGTTCTGTGTTGTAGTGAGTTTCGCCGTGGCGAATTAGCAGTATGTCCATTGTTTACTCGCGCCAATCGGGCTCAGCATGGGCATTATCGTTGAGCGTGCCGAGTCGAAACACTGATTGTTGATAGAAGGCCGTCGTAATGGCACAATTATCAATCCACATCTGTGGATAATAATCGATGTCGATATGCAAAAACGCGCAGACAAGCGCGCGGATTGTACCACCGTGGCATACAATTCCGATAGTTGCTTCGGGTGGGTGCTGATCTATTACTTCCATCAAGGCGGACATGGCCCGTAATTGCATATGTGCATATGATTCGCCACCCGTGTAGACAGCACGACCTGGTGTTTGCTTGTAGATGGCAAAATGTTGTGGGTAGTTTGTTGCAATTTCAGTGACAGTTAGGTGTTCCCATAGGCCAACATCGATTTCGCGGAAGCCGGCATGTTGGATGACTGGGAGCGTATGGTATTGAGCGATGGCATCTGCAGTTTGGATGGCGCGGAGTAGATCACTGCTATACAATGCGTCAAATCGGGTATAGCGAAGCCGCTGTGCGACGACATGCGCTTGCTGAAAACCGCGTTCGTTGAGGCTGATCTGGGTGTGCCCTTGATAGCGGCCACTAGCATTGTAGGCAGTTTCACCATGCCGTACAAAAACGATATGCATACACAAACCTTCAAAAAATTGAACATCACTATCATAACAGAAAGCAGACTAGTGCATCGCACTAGTCTGCTTTGACGTCGCGTCACTTGAAGTTACTTTTTGAGCTTTGGATCCAGAGCATCTCGCAGACCGTCTCCTACGAATGAAAAGCTCAGCATGGTAAGACCAATCATGACAGTGGGGAATAGTCCAAGGTGCCAATACACTTCGATGAATGAGAACGAATTACCGGCCATCTTACCCCAGCTTGGAATCGGATCATTGATACCGATGCCGAGGAAGCTCAACCCGGCTTCTGCAAACATGGCTGCTGGAATGCCAAGAGTCACTGAAATGACAAGGGGGGTCAACGCATTGGGCATGATGTGACGGAATGCAATACCAAACGGTGTGACTCCAATGGCGCGTGCTGCTTCAATGTATTCTTTTTCGCGCAATGTAAGTACCTGTGCTCGAGTAAGGCGGCAGATTTCAATCCAGCCGATTAAGCCGAGTGCCAGTACCACATTAAATAGCCCACCTCCCCACATCGAGAGCAGAAAGAGTGCAAAAAGCAACTGAGGGATGGCAGTGAAGACTTCCATGATGCGGTTGATGACATAATCTGCCCAGCCACCAACAAATCCAGCAATAGCACCAAGTGTGACGCCTACCAACACTGCAATCACTTGCACCGAAAGTCCAATGATGAGTGATACGCGAGCACCATATACGATACGACTAAAGACGTCAAACCCGACATTATCTGTACCAAACCAGTAATTTGCATTTGGAAACTGACGGGTCTTGCCTTTGACGATTTCATCGTAGCCATACGGTGCAATAAAATCAGCAAAGATTGCCATAAAGATCATGGTCAACACAATGACCAGTGCAATCATTGCCAGATTATTTTTGCTGAACCGCATAGCTGCATCGCGCCACAAGTTTGCTGGTTTACGCTCAAACGGAGTGCTTGTTGTAGCAGTTGTTGTCGTTGCTGTCATTGTGCGTTCCTAATCAAACTTAATACGTGGATCGAGTGTCGTATAAATCAAGTCAGTCAACAAATAGACAAACCCCCACAGCGAGGCGATGATGAGCATCAATGCCATAATCATGGGGTAGTCACGATTCAGTGTGCTTGTCACGAAGAATTTGCCGATACCGTTGACCTTGAACATCGTTTCAACGAATATGGTGCCTGTCATCAGATTGGGGACCATGGGTCCGACCACGGTGATGATTGGAATAAGTGCATTTTTGAGGGCGTGGCGCCATACGACCATGGTCTCACTGAGCCCCTTGGCACGTGCAGTGCGAATATAGTCTTGAGAAATGACATCCACAATGCTGGCACGTGTATAGCGAGCTGTAATGCCCATCGGACCAAGACCAAGGGCAATCGAGGGCATTATCCATGCCTTCCAATTATCCCAGTTATCGTTGTTGAGTCCTAGCGGGAGCACATCTAGGTAGATGACAAAAATCAACATCATCCAAATAGCGACAATGAAGTTGGGTACTGTGTTGCCAAGAGTAGAAACAAAGGTAACAGTTGAGTCAATCCAGGTATTCTGACGTATCCCCGCGAGGATACCAAATAGTACTCCGAGCGTGATGGCGAGTACTACGGTCAAACCACCAAGTTGGATGCTCTTGGGCCACACTTGTGCGATGATTTCGGCTACTGTAGAATCTGGGTTCTCAAATGAAGTACCGAAGTCACCTTGAAGTGCCTTGCTCATGTAGTTGATGTACTGCACATGGATCGGTTGATCGAGCCCGTATTTCGCAAGGATGTTTGCCTTCTGTTGAGGGCTAAGAGGCATATTATCTTCGTCAAATGGCCCACCAGGGACAGAATGCATCAATAGAAATGCGACTATCGACACAATAAAAAAGACGAAGAACAAGCCAACCAAGCGGTTGAGAATATAGGCTACCATGCAGTGGTCCTTCTATTGAACTGGAGTCAGGGCTTGAATGGGTAGAGGTAGCATCTAAATACAGGCGTTGGCGAGCAATCGCCAACGCCTGTAATGGGTGAACGCTTACGGAGCCTTCTTGTAGTCGGCAACGCTCTTGTGGACATAGAGTGTGCTCAACACATTGCTGTAGGTTGAGATACCCGGCCACTGTACGCCGTTGAAACCGGCGTCGTTTGGAGCGAGGGCTTCACCGACCAAGTATGGCTTGATCAAGCCGGTGTTGATGCGGTGTACGATGAAGAGAGCTGACGCATCTTCGACCAAGATCTTCTCAGCATCCTGGAACTGCTTGAGGCGACCTTCGGTGTCGGTGCTCGCTGAGGCCTCGTCAACCAACTTGTCGTAGGCTTCGTTCGACCAGCTATGGCGACCACCGCTGCGGAACACGCCAAGCATGTTTGATGCATCGAAGTAGTCAATACCGTATGACACCATACCAAACTTAATCTCGGTGGGCTTGGCATTCAAGGCATCCATGAATACCTTGCGCTCCTTGTTGCTCACTTCACACTCGACGTTCAAGTTAGCCTTGATGTCGGCGCAGATGCGGTTGGCAGCGTCAATGCGGTTCTGTGACTCGGCACGCAACCAGAGTTCGAGCTTGGGGAAGCCCTTGCCATCTGGGTAGCCGGCCTCGGCCAACAACGCCTTGCCCTTTTCGGGGTCCCATGCCTGAATGTCCTTCAAACCATCGCTGTTTGAAGCGTGGAAGCCGGGCATCAAGAATGAGTAGGCGGGGATGGCTTGTGCCTTACCGAGGATTTCGGCAATCAACGTGTCGCGGTCGATCAAGTGGCTAAATGCCTGACGAACCTTGAGGTTGTCGAATGGAGCCGACGTGGTGTCGAAGAAGAGGTAGTCAGTGCGGAAGTCCACTGCATTGGTGTACTGCTGCTTCTGCAACTCTGGATCGCCAGCGATAATCTCGGTTTCGGCGGCACCGATGAATTCACCACCGAGGCGGTCAATTTCACCGTTGCGGTAACCGATGAAGTAGGTCTCTGGCTTGGCTGCAATGCTGACCAACTTCTGAATCAATGGCTTGTTGGTGCCCTTGTAGTCAGGGTTGGCTTCCCATACAACCTTTTCACCCTTGGTCCACTCGACCAAGCGGTATGGACCACTTGAAACTGAGGTGGCTGGGTCGTTGTTGTACAACGGACCGTTCTTTTCGAAGGCGGCCTTCTGCAACGGAGCGCTGTAGAGCAACTTGGCTGGCAAGAAGGGAGCCGGGGTCTCGGTCTGGAATACCAACGTGTTGGCATCCACGGCGATGACGCCCAGATCGGTGTCTGGCACTTCACCGGCGTTGACTTTGTCCCAGTTCTTGATGGCGCCAGGAGCGCTGTAGTACCAAGCGAAGTCCCATGCATGGTCCTTGTTGGCAGCATACTGGAAGCTGGTTACCCAGTCCGCAGCGGTCACTGGTGTGCCGTCGTTCCACATCAAGTTGGGGTCGAGCTTGAAGGTCCACTCGGTACCATCAGCATTTGGCTCCCAGCTCAATGCAGCACCAGGCAACAAGCGGAAGTTTTTGTCCAAGCGAATCAGTGAATCGCTGGCCAAGTCGCGGAATGCACCGCCACCGCCGTTGTACACGGTAACCAAGAAGTCGAGTGATTCGAAAGCAGCCGTGCTGTCGAAGTACTCGGTGATGACCTGCTGATCAGCCGGAGCAGCATCCTCGGGGAGTGTGACCCCGTTGATGGGCTGTGGCGCAGCAGTTGGCTCGGGAGCAGCAGTTGGCTCGATGATCGACGCAGCGGTCGGCATCACGACTGCAGTTGGCTCCTCGGCGGGCTGTTCTGCAGCTGGTGCACCACCACCACAGGCCGCAATGAACATTGCAGCGACGATGGCTAGTGCCCAACGCGAATAGCGCTTGTGGGACATCTGTAACCTCCTAAACGAATAACCTGAATACCACACAACAATGCTTCATGCATGTGCTGTGTTATCACAACCAACTTACGTTGGATTGGATACAAATGATATAACTTCCTCGTTGGAAAGCGACCACCATGGTGTACATGACGATGCGTGTATGATAGGTGCGCCGTTGAAAAGTAATATATCATTTATGCAGTAGGGTGTCAACGCAAGAAATCAAAATGAAAGTTTCGTATTCATAACAATTTGATAAAATTGGCTAAACACTACTTTTTTTCCACCTATAATTAGCCCAGCTTTTGCGTAGTGCTGCCTCACAATCACAATATTAAAATTGTGTTGCCACCGTTTCCATGGCTTGGCGAGTTACGCTAGAATAGAACTGAGGTAAGTGATAAACAGATACAACAGCTCATGCAACGATACATCCTGTTTCTCTGGTATTTAATTATTGCGTTTGTGATTGTCATCATGGTCATCTCACCAATTACTACAGCAGTAGTCAAAGTGGTGGATCGTGTGGTCTCGCGCAATGAATCGGTGAGTGAATTGACAGCATCACCGCAGGATGAAACCATCGCTGTTGATAGTAACGTCGATGATGAGCCTGTGTTGCTTGTTGGTCGTGACCAACAAACACTCGCAAGCGGTGCAAATCATCTGTGTGTGGTGACGCAGTCTGCGTATGTGCGGTGTTGGGGCGATAATAGTGCCGGGCAGATTGGCAACGGTAGTGATGGTCAGACAACTGCACTCGTCGATACGCCAATAACGGTCAGTGGGCTCATAGACGTCGCAAGTATTGCACTCGGTGCTCAACATGCTTGTGCAGTGCGCCAACGCATCGGTACCGTGTGGTGTTGGGGTGATAATCAGTTCAGTCAAATTGGCAACAATACACAAGGTCCACAAACGCAACAATCATTACCGCAACAAGTGCGCGACATCCGCGATATTGTCCAAATAAGTGCGGGACACAATCACACCTGTGCTCGTTCTGCCACCGGTGAGGTCTGGTGCTGGGGAGACAATCAGTTTGGTCAACTCGCACCATCCAATCAGAATGCGTACGCACGTCCCGTACAAGTGGCACTCCCGCTCCCAGTTACGTTTGTGGCAGCCGGTGGTGATACAACATGTGCTATCACCACCGATGCAGAGGTCTGGTGCTGGGGGGATAATCGCCAACGTCAGTTGACCACGAATGGTGCAGAACGCATAGTTGAGCCAATTCGTATTGAAGAAGTCTCGGGTACATCGTTTATCGCACTTACTAATGCACAAATGTGTGGTCTCATTGCAGAGCGGGTCTGGTGTCGTGTGGCATCAACGCTTGTTGCGCCCGAGCTCCCTGCAGTAGCATTGATTCGGAGCGATGGTGCGCAACGCATGTGTGCCGTCGATAGCGCAACGCATGTCTGGTGTTGGAGTGCAAGCCAAGTTCCTGTAGACGAGGGTGTATATGGTGCCGTAGATGTTGCGTTGGGTGCACAACACACCTGCATAGCATTGCGTGCAGCCAAAATCATCTGCCGTGGTGATAATCAACGCGGTCAATTAGCAATACCCGTGAAACAACAGGCACGTGATCGATATGCGGTGGTCTACCTCGGACACACGGGTGGTGTGATGAGTGGTGGTCAATCCCACATGTGTGCGCTCTGGCAACAAGGATTGGTGCGGTGCTGGGGTCGCAACTTGGAAGGACAACTCGGTGCACCCGAACAACGTGACTCTGCCGTACCACTTACCCCTGATATCAATGGTGTGACTCGTGTCGTAGCTGGTGGACAACACACTTGCATCGTGCGCTATGACCAGCACGTCTATTGCTGGGGTGCCAATGATTATGGCCAACTGGGCATCAATACATATCAGCGTATGTCACAACCACAACAACTGTGGTCACTGACTTCGGTGGCAAGTGTGACCGCAGGACTGCACCATACCTGTGCACTCGCTGATTCCGGAGAAGTGTGGTGTTGGGGTGATAATCGTCACCAACAAATTGCGGGTACCGCAACCACATATGCGATCCCTACTCCTGTTGATACATTGCCTGCCGTGGTAAAAATTGCCTCAGGTGGTAATGCCAATTGTGCGTTGCAGTATGACGGCACTGTGGTCTGTTGGGGTGAGCCGCTGAGTCGTGGGCAAATGGCGTTTGCGCCAGTCCCTGCACTCCAAGATGTGGTCGACGTACAAATCGGTTGGCGTTTTGCCTGCGCACTCCAACATACTGGTCAACTTGTCTGTTGGGGCGATAACGCACCGACCCGCACCGATGATGCGCGACTCCAACCACATGTGGTTACAGGCATGCCTCCACTCTATGCGATGGCTGTTGGTGGTAATCATGTTTGTGGTATTGACCGTCTCCAGCAACTCTGGTGTGTGGGTGATAATCGCTATGCTCAAACTGACCCAAACCGTATGGACGCCATGCTGTCTGAGCCACGTGTGGTGCTCAGTGCTGTATCGCACGTAGCCCTTGGGTATGCGACGAGCTGTGCCCGCCTGCAAAGCGGACAGACGACCTGTTGGGGTGATGCGAGCTATGGTCAGCTAGGCACAGGATTGTATGAATATTCCGCAGAGACACGCACTGTTGAGGGTATCAACGATGGCTTTCTGCTTGCTGCTGGTGGAAATTTTAGTTGTGCGCTCCTCAAATTTGTGAGTATACGCTGTTGGGGTGGCAACGAATATGGTCAACTCGGTGATGGCACCACCAATACGGCATCGTTGCCGCAGTCACTTCGCAGCAACGATGAGTTCATTGATTTAGCCACTGGGAGTGCCCATGCCTGTGCGATTGTGGTTGATGGGACGGTCCGCTGCTGGGGGCACAACAACTACGGCCAGCTTGGCAATGAAGCAACCGAAGATAGTAATACACCGGTAATCGCCGCGGTTCAATCGGTTGTCGATATATCGTTGGGACAATCACATAGTTGCGCATTGTTGCAGGATGGTGGCGGCGCATGTTGGGGTCGCAATGATGACGGCCAACTCGGCAGTGGCAATACGGCGTCGTCTGGGATGCCATTGCGTGTAGCAGATTTAACCACCGCTATCGAAGTCCATGCTGGCGGGAATCATACCTGTGCCTTGCTCCAAGACACGACTGTGGTGTGCTGGGGGCGCAATCAGCAAGGACAACTGGGCATTGGCGATACTGGCCCTGGTTTGTCAACTCCCGTGATTGTGCCCGGTTTGAGTGATGTGGCGCATATCAGCCTCGGTCTCGACCATACTTGCGCACTCACGCATGCTGGCGCGCTCTTTTGCTGGGGGTGGAATCGCTATGGGCAAGTTGGTACGTGGAATGCTGGTGAAAATGCGTTTGTACCACAGCCACAACAAATTGCAAACATCAGTGATATTGTCCAAGTTACCACTGGTGACAACCACACCTGTGTGCTCCAACGCAACAGTCAAGTGCGTTGTTGGGGCGACAATTATAGCGGGCAACTCGGTATCGGTGAAAGTACAGGGATTGCGGCATTCACTACCGAAGCGACACTTGTGAGCGGATTGACGAATGTGATCGCAGTCTCTGCAGGTGGCGCGCATACCTGTGCCATGTTGCAGCGTGGTGATGTCTCCTGTTGGGGGTGGAACAACGTTGGACAAGTTGGTAATGGTAGTGGCGGCGTCTATCAGGATGTGGCTGTGCCACGCCCAATTGTTGGTAAACTCGGTGTGCTCTCTGTAGGCGTGTCTGCCCAACACATCTGCATGGCTGATCGTGATGGGACGGTATGGTGTTGGGGCGATAACACCTTTGGTCAGCTTGGCATCGGCAGTGAGACGGGGACTTCAACGCGCACGTTGCCAAGTGAGGTTGATGCAGCCGCAAATACGGTGGCTGTCTCGGTTGGCATCCATCATACGTGTGCATTGCTTGTGACCAACGATTTGAATTGTTGGGGTCGAAACACGATTGGTCAGCTGGGTAATTCATTTAGTGGTGATTTGGCCGATAGCCCAGTGCCATACTTTGTGGGGAACTTTACGGGTGTCACTGCATTTGCCGTGGGGGGCAATCAGAGCTGTGCCATCAAAGACGAGACGGTCTATTGTTGGGGAGATAATCAATACGGTCAAATTGCAAACGAACCCACCGGAGTCGGTGAATTCCGCACGACACCCACATCTATCGCAGGAGTGCTTGCGGCTCGTGATTTGGTGATTGGCGAAGCACATGTCTGTGCGTTACTTGCTGATGCAACAGTGAGCTGTTGGGGACGCAACAATCAGAATCAACTCGGATATTCTGGCCCAGAAATGAGTGTGTCTCCTGCTGTAGTGCCAGACGTTGAGAATGTGGTTGGATTTGCGGCTGGCGACAATCATACGTGTGCGGTGCGCGCCGATGGCCAAGTGTGGTGTTGGGGAAGCAATCAGTATGGCCAATTGGGGGTGGTCGGTGCCACAATCACTTCGCCACAGCAGGTCCCTGGTATCACTGATGCGGTGGCGGTGGCAACTGGTTCCGCACATACTTGCATCTTGACGCGGCGTCAGATTGTGCAGTGCTGGGGAGATAATGCACATTTCCAACTGGGGCAACAAACCAGTGAAGAAGCAGCAATCACGTCGATTACGCTGACTGATACGCCCCAACAAATTGCAGCAGGCGGCAACCGCACCTGTGTCATTACCGCATCGAGTGCCCTGTGGTGTTGGGGACAAAATGCGAACAACTTGCTTGGTGTGACGGCGAACCCAGACCGACCTGTACCGGTGATGGTTCAACGGTTGTGGGAAATGCGTGTCAGGATGCGACCACTTCAACAGCCTACTGCTTACCCAACGCTGGCACCACGGCATATGACTGCGACACCACGCCCTACCAGAGTCACCCAGCCTACGACGACCCTCATCAAACCGACGTTGCCGACGCCAATATTCCAACGGGTGCTGCCAAATGACGACTAACCGCATTCTATTTGTGAGCAGTGCGACTTCGTATCGTAATCATGCCTTCATCAATGCTGCTGAACAGCTCGCTATTGGGTGGATGTTGCTGTGTGACCATATCCCTGCACGCATCCCTGCGCATCTGCGCTGTGTGGTTGATTTCAATAATTCCGATGTGCTGTGTGAACGAGTGCGTGAAATGCATCAAACGGTGCCGTTTTGCGCGGTATTGGCACTCGATGATAGCGGTGCACACAGCGCAACACAGATTGCAGAAATGCTCGGCTTGCCACACAATTCGGTGACTGCGACACACGCAGCGCGCAATAAATACGCCATGCGCTGTGCGTTACAACATGCTGATATTCCGCTGCCGTGGTTTGCATGCTTTGATGTCGATATACCAATTGCTGAGCTCTTGGTATCGATTCCATTCCCGTGTGTCATCAAACCACTTGAGCTGAATGGCAGTCGTGGCGTGATTCGTGCCAATAATCCGCAAGAATTCAGAGTTGCACATGCGCGTGTGTGTCGTCTGCTCAAAGAAATATATGCTGATCGCGCAGATCAGCGTTTTTTGGTGGAGTCGTTTATTCCAGGTGTGGAAGTAGCACTCGAAGCCACTCTTGATGATGGTGTGTTGACTCCCCTCGCATTATTTGACAAACCAGACCCACTTGATGGTCCATTCTTTGAAGAAACCATTTATGTGACACCATCACGCTTGCCAGTCGCAACGCAAGCCGAAATTCTGCGTGTCACGCGCATGGCAGCACGTGCAATTGGGCTTCAGATGGGACCACTGCATGCTGAACTACGCATCAATGATGCAGGGGTGTATGTGGTTGAAGTCGCCGGTCGCACTATTGGCGGGCTTTGTTCACAGACACTGCAATTTGGCAGTGATGAATCGCTTGAAATGCTGATTGTGCGTCAAGCCACAGGGCAGTTGTTGGTACGACCGCAACGCAACGCACATGCCGGTGGAGTGATGATGATTCCTATTCCACATTCAGGCATTCTCCAGCGAATTGACGGTATCGACGACGCACGTCGTCTACCAGGAATTGAATCAATTGAGATTACTGCGCCCTTTCATCATACAATTCGCACATTACCAGAGGGCGAAAGTTACCTGGGTTTTATTTTTGCGCGTGCTGACACTCCTGACGCCGTCGAGGCTGCGCTACGCATGGCACATGCGCAGCTCACTATTCACATTACGCCAGATATTCCACTCATCCAGTAGTTCACTTGCGTGGGCCACCCTTGCTTGGTGCTTGCGGTGGAATCCAACCTTCGGGGAGTTGAGATCCTTCTCCGAAGAAAAATTCTTCCATGGCCTGCATCAGGATTTGTTGTGATTGTGGGTCGACGAGACTCAACCCATAATGATTGATGAGGAGTCGTTCTTGGGCTGGCCACAAGGCCCAGGCACGTTGAGATACTTCGTGGTAGATGCGCATGCCGATATTTCCTGGAAAGGGAGGGCGTACAAGACCAGGTAGCGCGAAACCAAATTTGATACATTGAACGATGCGTTCATCCGTGGGTGGCCCAAAAAAGAACTCTCGGATCACCAGCTGGCGCCGATGCGTGTATTCGTTGCTGCGAGGGTCAAGCTCAAAGTGTGTCACATAGGCACGCTCAGCACGCAACCATGCTTCCCAACCAGCCCGTGATACCTGGGTGCGGATTTGTTCGCCTAGTTCTCCTGGTATAGGAGCATTTGCAAGGGCGGGAAGCTCTTGTTTGAAGTAGACACATACGACAGTTGGCTCGCTCATATTTTCCTCGAGTGTGTGTAATAGTGCCATCATACCATGTACAGTGGTTCGAGTGTCAGAGGTCATCATGATTCTTTTTGGTATGGAATCATTGCTCACGCGCTATTTTTTGCAGGCAGTGCAGCATGTACACCCAGTCGAATTATGCGTCATACCAGCGTTTGGGCAGCACGAATCACGCCTATTGCCTTCGGTGCAACGCCACATGATTACGCCTGCGACACTCACGGAAACGGCTGCGATGTATGGAGTCCCCGTCTTTGCATTGGCAGCATGGCGCGATATTGCGCCATACCTTGCGTCCCAACGCCGCATCGTCGTGTGTTGTTTTCCTCGACGTATACCGGCTTGGATTCGTCAGTACCCACATTGCAATATTCATCCTTCGTTGCTTCCTGCGTTACGTGGGCCGGACCCACTATTTTACACAGCACGTGGTGATGCGCACGCTGGGGTTAGCGTGCATCGCATGGATGCAACGTATGATACCGGTGATATACTCATGCAAACAGCAGTAGACGTGTCACAGTGTGAGGATGAAACTGCATTTATTCGGCAACACGCACTCATCGCCGCGCAGCTTTTTGGTGATGATACGCTCTGGCATCAGCATGCGATTCCGCAGCCACTCCACGGAGTTTCGTATGCAGGTCATCCAGTGGCCGCTGATTTTGTGCTTGAGCCACATTGGACATTGGCTCGTGTGCGCCAATTCATGCGTTGCACAAATGCGCGCAATCATCCATACTGGGTGCCACAACTCAAACGTTGGGTTACTACGTTCGCCGAAGTTGAAATGCTCACGTGGGGGCAGTAGGGGGTAGTATGCGAGCATGTACGATTGTGACTGGCGCAGCAAGTGGGATTGGTTTGGCATGTGTGGATGCGTTGCTTGCACGTGGTGACACGGTCTATGCAGTCGATCGCACGCCAGTACCGCGGAACCATGCACGGCTTGCGACACTAGAAATTGACATAACAAATAACAATGCACCAGAAAAAATTTGTCTGCACGCACAGCAAGTCGGTAACGGAATTGCAGGATTTGTGCATGCAGCTGGCATTAATCGACTCTGTCATCCATTTGATGTTGATGAAAGTCACTGGGATGCAGTGATGAACGTTAACGCCAAAGCGACGTGGTTTTTGACAGTTGCGGTGCTCAAACAGATGCTTTCTCAACATGCAGGCAGTGTTGTGTTGCTTGCATCAATAGCAGGGAAGATGGCGAGTACGATACAGCATCCCGTTTATAATGTCAGCAAGGCAGCCGTGATTGCCATGACCAAGACGTTTGCGCAGACGGTGGCGAATTCTGGTGTTCGTGTCAATTGTGTGTGTCCGGGAATCATCGATACACCGATGCAACAGCATGTGACAGCGCATCTTACCGATGATGCTGAATCATCGGTGCACGTGTTGCAGCAACGACTCGCCAAAGTTCCGTTGGCACGTATGGGGTCAGCCGCTGAAGTTGCCCAAGTAGTCATGTTTTTGTTGGGGGCAGAGTCGAGTTATATTCACGGTCAAGCACTCAACATCGATGGTGGCTTGATTTCTTACTAATCTAGGAGTTACGTATGCAAGTACCCACAACCATCACCACAATGACTGATATTCCAACTCCCGCATTAGTGGTTGACGTCGATAAAGTTCAACATAACATTTTGCGTTGGCAGCAGCATTGCAATCAATATGGTGTTGCGTTGCGTCCGCATATCAAAACACATAAAACACTTGAAATTGCGCGCATGCAACGTGCTGCTGGAGCACAGGGGATTACTGCAGCCAAACTGAGTGAGGCGCAGGTGTTTAGCGATGCTGGTTTCACCGATATATTTGTGGCATATCCAATTATTGGTGCAGATAAAGCAGCACATGCGGCTACACTTGCACGTTCCAGCAAACTGATAGTAGGGGTTGACTCCCTCATTGGTATTGCGCAACTCCAAGCCGCGGCCCAACATGCTGACGTGTGCATTCACATTCGGGTAGAGTATGATACTGGACTGCATCGCTGTGGCGTGGATGCATCACAAGTCTACCCGCTCTGTAACGCCGTATTGCAATCGTCTCATCTGCAACTTGATGGTATTTTTACGTACCGTGGTGCATGGTTTGCTGGGGCAAATGGACGTCCAGCTCACGAACTCGGTATTGAAGAAGCCACCATGATGGTTGACATGGCGCAATCTTTGCGTGACCGTGGTGTGGCGATTTCAAGTGTCAGTGTTGGCTCCACCCCTACGGGCATGGCGTGCGCTACGGTGCCAGGTATCACCGAAATACGTCCTGGAACGTATGTCTTTGGTGATGACATGCAACGTCTCAATGGTGCATGTACTGATGCGGAAGTTGCCTTAACGATTGTGTGTACGGTGATTAGTCGCCCAGATGCGACCACTGCCACCATTGATGCGGGATCAAAAACATTTGCAGGTGATATCAATTACGAAAAAATGGGTCTATCAGGATTTGCGAGTGGCGTTGATTTGCCTGTTTCGTTGGTGCGCATGTCCGAAGAACATGGCGTTTTGCAGATACCTGCATCCCTTGATCTCCCCATTGGCAGTCGCATCGCATTGCGACCCATTCACGTGTGCACCACGGTTAATTTGTCTGATTTACTTTACTTTTCGTCAGCATCTGATGGCATCGTCCCAGTTGCAGTTGCAGCACGTGGTAAGCGAGTATAACGCATGCACGATGCTGATGCGCTTGCGTCTTTGCCCCCAGCCGAACACTGTACCAACTCGTTGATTGCTTCGGTTTATCATGCCATCCAGCGCCTGGGTGTGCCGTGTGACATCACACACGTGTTGGCATACACAGGTTGGGGATTTGGATTTGTCGCTGCAGAGGAATGGTGTGACCCAGCGGTATTACTATGGCATCCGTTGCGTCTGTCTACACCGCCGGCGCGACTTATTGATGCGCTGACTTATGCGCTGTGTCGCTTGCAAGCGCTCGGTATCGCTTGTAGGGATGCATGGTTTGACAAGGATACTATTGATACACTGCCGACGTTTTTAGCGCATCATGCACATCACGATTGTGTGCTGATTGTGTGGGGATGTGCCGGCCCCGGATATTCGATTGTTGAGTGGGTGGCTGGATGTGGCTTTCGGCGATTTGATGATGCGCAGCATGTTATCACACCAGCGGCGCTCGATAGTCGTGGTGGAATCCACTGCATTGTGTTGAGTCGCATACCACATGCGCCAGTGACTTCGTTGACATGGCACGATATTGTGGCTCCGCTCAACGATGCACGACGTATTGATTTTGCGACTCCGCAACATCCGTTGCGTGCATATCAAACGTGGCATTGTGGGATTAATGCGTGGCAAGTGTATGCGGCGACTGCCACACAAGCAGCGCCACTGTCACTTGTTTCTACGCATGTCGCCCAGATTATACACGACTATGCATGGCGTTTGATGAGCATGCGCACACTGCTGGCACACTGGCACGGTGACGAGGAGCACCAACTGGCACAACTCCAGCTGCATGCGGCACTCGATGATTGCTGTTTTTATGTGGGAATTCTGTATAAACACTATGGCCAACTGCATACTGTGCGGGCACTCACTGTTGCGGACGGTGAATTGATCGCACAGGCATGTGATGCAATTGCAACAACGCTGCGGGATGTGTGTGTACGTATCGGGGTTGCCCAAGCAGTGTGGTGGGCCGAACAGGATTCGAACCTGTAACCAAGTCGTTATGAGCGACGTGCTCTGCCTTTGAGCTATCGGCCCGATGTTGCTATGGTAGCACGCAGATTGACGATTGGCAAATAGAAGTACCGTGCGTTTATCATCACGAACAGCTGTTTTTGATGAGTTTACAGCGATCAAACAAATCGTGACTCCGTTCCCACATCCGTTGTGGGAGGGTGAATTGCCATTCCCACACCTGTGGCCACGATAAGCCGCGACGTAGCTGAGTGTCGTTGTTGAAAATCGTTGCGTTGATGATTAAGCCGAAGTTCCACAGCATCAAGAGCACAACGCACAACACCACTACCCGCCACGGGATTCGTTGTTGGAGATATGCAATGCATGTGGCCGCTCCCACAATAAAGAATGGCGAACATTCGATGAAGCGACGAAAGCCAAAGGCACCACTCAAATGCCACGTCGTGCCAAAGGCACCATTGATCCATATCTGAGTGCAGACAGCGAGTATCATTGCGCCACCAACCAGCGGATTACGCCGTGCAAAGATGACCAAACCGATAAGCGCAAAGAGCAAAATGGGACTCCACACGAGTGCCCCACGACTCCACGCTGGCACAGTTACTGGTTCCACGCCCACGTTGCACAGGGGCTCGGGGCGGGGGTCAAAATCGACGAGTGTGTCAATTGCGTGTGGACTACACAAGTTGAGTTTGCTGGCGACCTCGCGTGCCGGTGCTGGTGTCCCATTGACTGCCCAATACGCAATGAATTGCGGGGTGATGATGGCCAGCAAACAGATTACCGCAATTGCACACTGCACGATAATTTGTCGCCACACGATGCGCCGCTGTGGGAGCGATTGCCACAACTGGTAGCATGTGGAAACGACTGGGAGCATCACAAAGAGAATCAGTTGCTCGCGCACGAGATAGAGCATCCCGCCACAGATGCCGAGGAGTGCCCACGTGCGCCACGTGGATGCCGCTTGTGTGCTTTTCCACCATAACCAGACAAAACAGCTACTCACAAAAAAACCATTGGCATGTGCGAATGGCATTTGAATCGTCATGTAGTAGACAAGTGGAGTGGCCAGCCAAATGGCACTGGTTGCCAGTAGGCTCTGTGTGACCGGAAACCATTCACGGGTCAAGCGGTAGCACACTAGCAATCCTACGAATGCATAGATGGCAGAGGCATAGCACACTGCCCGTTGATATGGCCAACTATAGCCGTCAGCGGGTATGTGTAACGCGAATCCGATGGTGTGCAACCCACGCAGACCGATATCCGTGGCAATGAACCAAGGTGTCCACAACATGGCAGAGCCAACAGGTGCAATGTTGCCGTACAACCCGGTGAGTGGACGGATGCGGTTGGGTTGCAACAGACTGTTTGCGATACCTGATTGTGGATTCAGTTGTGCAAATGTTTCGTATTCGTTTTGGAAATTAACATCGTGATCAAACCACACTGAGCGCATCCACGCGTAGTACTGAACTTCATCGGTCGCATAGACGCGCGGAAACGAAATCATTAGACAGATGAGCATGATGACGCCGAGCACGATGTGCCCGGCGTCTTGCTTATACCATTGGATGATACGACTGAGCATGTGCTAGCGTTGTCCGAATACGACAGGAGCAAACGACTGATACGAAGTCATTGTCACCGTGGTTGTGGTTGAAATCGCAGTTGTACTCGCATTGCCGGCACCATCGAGGAAGCGTACATATGTACAATACGTACCACTTGCAGCAGGTGATTTGAGCCCATTGAGCAAGTTCCATGTGACCGTGGGTGATGATGGGTCGATTGGGACAGCTCCCCAGCGCAGCTCTGCAGAATCATCGGCCGGGCAGCTGCCACTTTGCACTGCATTGGCAACCCACACGCCCCAGTATGGTTTGCTGGCCACACTATTGTAAATCGTATCAGTGACACTTCCCCCGCTTATTGTGAGTGTGCCAGTAAACACACCACTGGTTGCTGGTGTAAATGAGACCGACGGAGGTGTGGCCACACTTGGCGGTTCGGTATCCATAATCAGTGAACGGAGTCCACGTGTTTCACTGTTTTTGGCACCATCTGTGAGCGTCAACGAAATACCAACTGTCGATGTAATTGGATTCAGCGATACTGGGATACTCTGGTCGAGCATATTGGGCAGGTATGTGACAGGGCTACCACCATCAACGCTGTATGTATTCAGACCTGATGGGTCAGTCACTCCAGTGATTTTGAGGATGCCAGTGCTCGATCGTGTGTGCCCTGCCGCAGTATACGAAGAGCCACGCATAGCGTAGGTGTCCAAGTAGTAGGGTGCAGTACTCGTATTATTGATTGTTGCGGTGGCACCGATTGTGGTACCGGTATCCACATAGACGCTGGCCGTCATCCACGAATCAACGGCTTTGTTTGCTGCATCATACAGGCGTACGTGGATGTAGTTGGTTGCACTGGGTGTGAGGCCAGTGACGCCAATCGTGCCATTTGCCACTGAAAATGGTTTTAGGGCTGTCGTGCTGACCGATGTTGGTGGTGTGGCACTCGCTGATGCGACTGCATAATACTGTGTCGCGTTACAGGTGATTTTGGTATATACGGCACCACCAATACTGGTCGAATTCACAAACGCTGTCCCACCTTCAATTGCGAGGTTGGGTTTGCACTTGGCAAATTGCCCTTGCATGGGCGTGCCATAACTGGCCAAAAAGGTGCCATGTGATGAAGGACTGCCTTCTTTGACATAGACTGCAACCAACCGTGCTTGACCTTGGACTTCTGCTAAGACGAGGTCGGGACTGCCATAAATGGCGGCACCAGTAGTAGGCGCAATCTTTTCAGACCAAGCGCCTTGGTACAGCAAGGCGATTTTGGCAAATCCACCAGAATTCGGTACACCTGTTGGCAGTTTGTATTGTAATCCCATGCCGAGTGCAATCGTGCCTTGCTCATCGACGTACATACTTGCACCACCAAAGAGATTTTCGTATCCACGGAACACAGTGACAGGCGTGGCTGCCGAACCTGTGATCCCAGACCATTGATTTGTGGTGGTATCGAACTTCCAAACGACGGTGGCACGATCAGAACCAGAGCGCTGTACGGCGAGCACCGACAAGTATAAGTTGCCATCACCACCAATTATTGCGTGTGGGGTTTGGCATCCATAGAGCGATGATACGGTATTACTTGCGTTACAGTTAATCGTACCAGCCCCGTTGAGTGAGAGATTATTCGGATTTTTCTCGGTATTTGTGACTGGATCATAAAACGTTGCCCACAATAACCCTTCACTTTGGTCACCCATGATGAGAAAATTTCCATTGGGCATGCCAACAATGGCATCATAGTTTTTGCCGACTTTCGGTCCAAAACTGCGCCACGACACGGAAATGGATGAGGTGTTCTTAAATGTGCTGATGGGTAAAGTGGCATAGCGTGGCGTGATGGGTTCACCGCCGTTAAACGCAGATAACCCGATGGCAAGGTGTGTTGAAGTGACTGCCAGCGACGTGAAGGTATGGAATTGTTTCCCTGAATTTGCAGCTATTTTCCGTCGAATCATACCTTGGAATGGACTTGTTGTGGGCGCATCACTGGGGATCATCAACAGGCGGTAGTAGCCACCTGAACCCTTACCGATGAAGATGTTCCCATCGGTGTCAACAACAGCCAGCGAAGGATTATATTTGACGGTAAACGCGGTGTAATTATCTTCCAATGAATCTTGGTAGGTCGCCACCACAGGGCAGGTTCCTTCCACGATGTTATTGGGATCGACTACAATGATGGCTGTATATGCTTTGGTCGACATAAAAGAATAATCAGAAATCGCACGTGTGATGTACAACAACCCGTTTGGATGCAGTACCGTTGAGCCACCCCACGTAATGAGATTGCTGTTGATGCGGCAGTTGGAAGCACGCAACAGGTCATTGGCTGCCTCAGCTGGCTTTGGCTGCGTAAACACAGTGGCGAACATCACTACACATAAACTAAGTATACGGAGTATTCGTTGATTCATGCTATCCTCGCTTGTCCCTCCAACTCATCATACTCTAGGGCTGTGGCCGCGTGAAGTATCACAGCATGAGCATTCAATGATGTTAATCTGATACACAGACGATTCTACTCACCCGTTTGTTCATACTACAGGTCGTTGTAATGTAATCAGCAGCATTGACCGACTCATGGGAATTATTGCTGTTACCAGATATATCATTACTTTGGCCAGCCATCGATGCGGCGCACGCATCAATCGACTTGCTTCGATGCCAACTGGTTCATATGCCGCCACGTATTCACGGCGCTGTACTTCAAAGCCAGATTGCTCACCGAGCCATGCGAGCTGGGCCATACTAAACAGCCTACTATGCGTGTAGTACCGCGCATCGCGTCTGAGTAATGCCCAGCGCCGAAATTCGTCTTCGTGGTCAAACGGTTGCATCAGTACCACATCAAACAATGTACGCATGCGGCTTTTGAAGTAAAACTGGTTGGGCGTGCTCACGACGAGATAGCCACCAGGTACCAGCAACTCAAAAAATGTTTCGAGTGCCTCAAGTGGGGGATTTGCGAGATGCTCGATGACTTCCGAAAACACGATCATATCGAAACTACCCGCAGGATACGGCGGTGCTTCGTTATCAATATTCCAGCGCTGTACTTCGACACCGAGTCGCTTCCAGACTTCGGCGCGATGCTCGGGGAACAAGTCAGTCCCTGACACACGAAAGCCAGCGGTTACAAGCATTTCCGTAAATTGCCCAGGGTTTACGCCGATTTCGAGTACACGCCTGTTGGTATCACTCAGCTGCAGCAGGGTAGTGAGCATGGCGCTAAATCGCACCTTATGATAGCGATAATATTCCATTTTGTGGTCAGGAGTCTGGCGTGGATATTGTGTGACAATCTCTAGTGCTCGTGACTGGTGTGTCATGCCGTCTCCTGTGATTTCAGTGCCTGTGAGCAGATATCTACAAGCGTTGCAGCCCGATTGCGATATGTGTGTGGTGCCACCGCCCGTAAGCCGGCTGCCGCATATGTGGCACGCAACTGCGCATCATGCAACAACATGCTCAGGTTAGCGGTGAGCGATGCTTGATTGCCACGTGCAAACGTGCATGCGCCATCTTGACCAATAATCTCACGCAACGCCGGCATTTCGGGACAGATTACTACTCGCCCCGTCGCCATGTATTCAAATAACTTGAGAGGTGATGCGGTTTCATCGGTAACCGTATCTGGAATGGCCAAAATATCACTTGCCACCAAGTATTCGGCTACCGTTGTTTGCGGTAACACGCCGACAAATGTGACTGACTCATCGATGTGTAATGCAGTGACGAGCGTACGCAACTCTTGGACTTCTTGTGGGCGCCCGCCGACAAAGATGAGTGTGCATCGCTGACGCAATGTGGGGTCGAGCTCAGCAAATGCACGTACCAGTAAATCGAGTCGCCGATAGGCGAATGTCAGCCCGGCATAGGTAATGATGAGATCATCGGCTGATAATCCGAGTCGTTGGCGGGCGGTCTGTTGGTCTCCAGTCGTGTACAGGGCATCATTGTATGCGTCTGGGAGCACATCGACGTCGCTCTGCTGCCGTAACTGCTGGTTGGCAAGGACGGTGCGAAATGCATGGGTCAATGAGACAAGACGAGTCGGTCGTTTGAGCGTAATGTCATCGAGATGTGCCACCAGCGGTTGTGCCCATGCCTCCTTTGGTCGAGAGTGGTTGCTACTTTCCACGTGATGGACTTCGTAGACGACTTTGGCATGGCACCAACGTGGTGCCAAACGACTCAACCAATATGCACAAATGACTTCACGTACATAGATGACATCAACTGGCATGCCACGCCAATGTCGCCACAACAAATTGAGCACTACGAGCCATGCAAAGACGCTGCGTTCCATGTAGTACCAGAGCGTTGATTTGTAAAGTCGTGATAGCCGACCAATCCCGATACGGGGCAGATAATTGACACCCAACTCATCAAAAGGGTTTGGAGCACGGGTCATGCGTGGGATGAAAATCTGCGTTTGTGGGGCGAGTTTTTTGAGTTCGCGCAACGTTGAATATGTCTGCACTGCATTGGCTGATGCAAGTGTCAGGCTCGTTGGATATGCAACGTAGTAGATGTGTGGCTGCGTAGAATTCATTGGCACAATCCATGACTGCGATATGCATTGAGCAAGGCATCTGCGATGACACGTGCCCTGAATCCTTCTGCGAAACCAGGACAGCGTTCTTGTAACTCGGCGGTACGTTTCAATGCGCGCTCGATGCCATCAGCAAGTGATGCCCCACTTTGTGGTTCGACGACTTCACCACAATCAGCTTCTTTGACATAATCACTTGCACCCGTGGTACGCGTTACCACCGGTGGTGTGCCCACTGCTGTAGCTTCGATGACTACGCGACTAAACGATTCTGCAATCGACGGGATGACTGCAACGTCACATGCTGCCATGTATTCTGCCACGGCATGATGCGGTACTGCACCAATCATATGCACACGTTCGGTTACACCAAGCTCGTGGGCGCGCTGGCGTAAATATGCACCATAATCTCCAAAACGCGCAGTACTCCGATTGCCGCCAACGATGACCGCATGTGCGTCGATACCTCGACTGACTAACAATGGGAGGGCTTCGACCAAGTACTCGATCCCTTTAAACGGATGTAGCCGATTCAGGCTTAAGAGTAATTTGGCATCGGCATGCCAACCATGTCTGTTGCAGATGTGGTGCCGTGCCTGACGCCGAAATGTGGCGACATCCGTGCCAATTGGTGGAAATGTCGGCTCAGTGATGTTGTAGGGTATGTCAATCACCCGTGACGCAGGTGCGTCATATGTGGTTTTGACCAGTGTGGCGATCTGGCGCGAATCAGCGCGCACCAAATCGGCCTGTGCAACCACCCAGCGGACGGCTTGGCGCACAAACCAGTTGCGCGCATACCCATAATCAAAGGCAGGGACTGCCATTACGTCTGCACCTGGTAACGTGACGGCCACCGGTGTGCCTGTTGGTCGCGCCAACAAAGTAATTAAACCAAGTGGAAACGAGGTTTCCACATGGAGCAAGTCGTACTGCTCGCGTTTCAACAGGGCACGAATGCCGCGCCACGCACCAAACAAGTATGGGTAGCCAGTAATCCAACCCAATAGGCGGTTGCCTATTTTATCAAGCATGCTTGTTGCTGTTGGGATGTGATAGACGTGTATACCGTCCATCTGATATGTTGTGATGGTTTGCTCACGTGATGAAAGTGATGCAACGTGTGTTTCGTGCCCTTGACTATTCCAATGAGCAATAACTTCGGTGTGCATCAGATTGCCCACAGCGTCCGCATCGTAGCGCGGAATGCAGTAGAGTATACGCATAGATACCCCTAGTACTATTATTTGTAGTATAACATGGATTTTTATTTTGTAAATGTACTGATGTACTGCTGATAGCAGGCGAGGGTTTGGTGTGCGACGACTGCAGGTGTGTACTGCTGCGTGACATGTTGCAGTCCATTGGTGATGAGGGTGTGTCGTAGGGGGGCATCATCGAGTAAGCGCAGCACTCCATTTGCATAGCCGGCGACATCTTCGTAGGCTACGAGGATGCCGGTATCGAGGTGGTGCACCATTTCATTGCCAGCGGCACAGTCAGTGGTCACCACTGGGCATCCTGCGGCCATCGCCTCAATAGGTGGAATCCCAAACCCTTCGTAGCGGCTTGGTGCAAGCAGGACATGGGCTTCTTGGAGGAGTTGGATCTTGCTTGCTTCATCCACATTGGTACGAATCTGCACATGCGCACTGACGCCGAGCGATTGTGCGAGTGCTACCAACTCTTGTTGTTGGCTGGTATTGTGTGTCACCATTACTAATTGTGCATCTGGTTTGTGTGTCACAATCAACTGCAGTGCCCGTATCGCCAGATCCCAGCCTTTGCGTGGCACGAGTTGCCCAATATACAAAATCATAGGAGTGGCTGCACGTGCACGTACTGGTGCACTGAGATACTGATCGAGTTCGACAGCATTTGGTACCACATTGATGCGATTGGCATCTACACCCAGGTCAGCTACGACCCCTTTTTCGTGATGCGACAGTGCCAAAATGCCATCGTAGCGCTGTAGTGGTGCATGGATGAGAAAATTACGCACACTACGGCGTGGATGCTGGCCTCGACGCAACACATGCCATAGTTGTCTACTTGTCATAATCAGTTTTTCAGGAGTCAATGGATGTTCAAGTGGGCGCTCACGGTCCACCACGAGATCACCATCATGCAACATGCCGTGAGGTGTCAGCACCATTGGTGTCGTTCCACGCCAGTGCCATTGTGCCTGATACGCCATCAGATGGCGCAAATGATGGACGTGAATAATATCTGGTTTGGGCAGCTGGCGTGCCAAGTGCCATAAATCGCGCGAAAAGAAGCCAAACGTGCGGCATCGATAAATGGTCAGATTGGGTTGGAATTCGTGTTGTGCTGGCATAGACGCGTTGTGTGCATATTCAACGGCGCTGACTGTATGCCCTTGAGCGGCAAGCGTACGTGCCAACACAAATTCAGGGCGACTAGGAAAGTGTGGATCAAATCCAAATGTGGAGATCATCAAAATATGCATGCTATCCTCGTGCCATCACGGCTGTATAGACCTGTTCGACGCGATCAGTGACTGCTGGCCAGGCAAATTGTTGTGCCCATGCAGGTGCTGCTGCCGCAAATGTGTGTCGTACCGCGGGATTATGGAGCAAGGTACGGATGAGCTGTGCTAGCTCATCTGCATGTTGTGGGGTAAAAAAGTACCCCGTACGGCCTTCTGCAACCACTTCCACGAATCCACCGAAACGTGATGCAAGCACGGGTACGCCACACGCTTGTGCTTCAACAAGGCCGATACCAAATGTTTCACTGGCAAAACTGGTGGCTACGAGCGCATGAAACTGCGGCAGGAGCTGTGCGATGTCTTGGCGGGGTACTGAGCCCAAAAACGTGACACGATCGTGGAGGGCAAGTTGGCTGGTCAGTGCTTCAAGGCGCAGGCGATCGACGCCGTCACCTGCAATCGTTAATGTGGCTTCAGGGACTTGTGCAACAGCCCGGATGGCGGTGTCGACCCCTTTCCACGGTTGCAGTCGCCCCACAAACAACAGTTTCACTGGTTGATCGGCGAGGGATGGTGGCGGTACGGGTGGGTGAAACAATGCCGTGTCAATGCCGTTGTAGACAACATCAATGGCAATCGGGTAGCGTTTTTTGACGGTCTGCGCATTGTATTGACTACAGCTGACTGCACCATCCACGTACCGTGCCAACCAGCGGTCGCCAGGATAGTAATCTTCGCCGTGGCATCCCAGAATCACTTTGGCACCTGAACAACGTGCGGCGATGAGTGCAGGCAACAGGTCGTATGGTTTTTGGATGTGAATGATATCAAATCGTTGCTGGATAAGATACCAGATGGCACGATGCGCCATACTCAGCCGCTCGAGCAACTTGCGCTCAGCGTAGGCACGTTGCAGACCGGGAATCCATCTAAAGCGGTCACGGTCAATGTACGGGAATGTTTGTACGTGTACACCAGGCGCTGCTTCGCGAATCTGGCCATCCCCACCAATCACCGTCACTGCGTGACCACGATGTACGAGCTGGTTGGCGAGGTCCCATACAAAGCTTTCGACACCACCGTATTTGGTTGTATTCGTGAGATTGTATAGCGCTATCCGCATCAAAGTACTCGCATGAGCCACGCTTTGAATGGAAGTTTCAAGCGGAGCAGGTGGTCACGGTCACTGGTCTCAAGTCCACCAAATAATCGTAATGATCCCACAAAAACGCCTAAGTTCACGAATCCCACAAGCGCATACCCGGGGATGAGTTGGATGCGTGCCAAGAGTTCGGTATGACCCACTGGGGTGGGGAACAGGGCGGTGCATGCATAGATGCCGAGTGCCATGAGCAACGTGGCACCACATACTCGTGCGCTGAACTGCCATGGCCAAATCAGCTTTATTGTACGCCATCCCCAGAACGTTGCCCACAACCCGGCGACTACTCTAGCACTACCATAGGCGAGTGCCAAGCCAACCACACCGTATCTATCACCGAGCCAAAACCCGAGTGGGATTACGACGAGTGTCAGCAGCCGACCGATGGTGACAAGTGTGAGTTTTTCATAGACGATCATCACATTATGTGCCACTGTGAGCAAGCTTTCTAAAAAAAGGCACGGCACGAGCACATAGACGAGCCCGACCGCATCTGCGTATTGCGGTGTCAGAATCAACAGTGCTGGTTTGGCAAGCAACATGAGTGCCACCCCGCCCGGTACGAGCAACAACAGCTGGATGCGCACGATAGAGGCAAACGCTGCCTGAATGCTGCCGCCTTCACCTGCCCGCACCCGCGTAAAGAGCGGTACTGTGATGCCGACTAGTGGTGTGTACAAATACGACAATACCATGCCAACGAGTGATGCACCTGCCCAAAGCATGGCTGCGTCGCTGAGACTACTGGTCAGGTAGACGGCAAATGATTTGCCAGCAATGAAATCGGTCATGGTCATCAAGTATGAGACACCGGTGTACTTGAGAAACCCGGCCGGTAACCAGCGTGAATCCGGAATTTGATGCGTCTCTTCGATGTCGTGCCCAGCACGCCAGATCCTCACGACCTGCCATGTCGCTACGAGTACGGCAATCGTCGGTGCCAGGGCAGATGCGAGCAAAATCCCTACCACGCTCCAGCGGAGTGGATCTGTGGTGGCTTGTGCACCGACAATAGCTGCTACCGCAAGGATCTGCGGAAGCAATCCAGCCAGCAGCGTGATGCCGTTCCAGGCACGTTGTTTAAAAAAACTATTGAGATAGGCCATCAACACGTCATAACAGACGCCCATTGTCAGGAGCACGATGATGACCGCAATAAAAATCCATCCCTGTTCTTGCAGGATTGTGTGTAGTAGGGTTTGTGCCGCACTATCGATGCGTGTATCGGCACGGACTTTGTCAGCTAGTGATGCAATATATGGTCGTTGTTGGACTGCTAACCCGATTGCGATGCTGATGAGCAACACCGCCTGTGCAAAAAAGACTACCCCAATCAACCGGATGACTGCACTTGGTCCACGAGTGCGCATCGTTTCGGGGATGAATTTGGGCAAGGCACGTGTGGTACCGAGATCGATCCACGTGCCAAATGCTGAAGCCGCACCACTCACGAGTGCCAATAATCCGTAAGCCGCTACGGGGAGTACGGTGAGTTTGAGTGCAGTCGCAGCGATTTCGGCAAGCATGCGCAAAGGGACAAACAACGTGTTCCACACGACAGCTCGTGATACCTGATGCGCCAACGATGCTGATTTGTGTGTATCTGACATTATGCTTCTTTCGTAAGCGCCAACTCAAACATGCCCACATACCAGGCACGTTGTACACGGTAGGCGAGATACTCGAGCCCGAATCGGCGGAGCAGTGCCCGCAGGTGCTGGCGGGTCTGCTTTTTACTGATAAAGTGGCCGTTGCGTAGTGCGACTTCATTCATGTCGACTGTGGTGTAGCCGATACGTTTGGCCAATGCCACAAACGCCGGATAATCAAAGTAGTGCATGGCGCTGAGTCGCTGCATATCATTAAAACGTGTATTTGCTTTGCTGCGGCCACGCTGCGATATATACCATTCGGCGAGTGAGCGCGGCCACCAGTTGATACTCGGGATATGATAGTGCGGGTCAATCCACGCACGCCGGTTGATGGCTGTCAACAATACGCGACCACGTGGGGTGAGTACTCGATAGATTTCTTGGAGCACGCGAGTCGGGTTTTGCACGTGTTCGAGCACATCCCAGCAGACAACGACATCAAATTGCGCATCAGCAAAGGGGAGTTGTTCGCCTGCTGCATTGATGATAGGAATCTGGAGCGCATAGCGATCTGCTCTGAGTTGGATGATTTCGCAGTACGGATAGTTGTATTCGGATACCGTGACTGTGGCACCATGCAGTGTGGCCGCTACTGCAAATCCACCCATCCCGGCGCCCAAATCAAGCACCCGCAATCCGTGCAATGAACCAGCAAATTGCTCGATTTGAGCGATGCGTTCTGCTTGATACTGCTCTTGGTAGAGACGACGTTCACGCCATGTCTGAAAGTCGCGCCGCCAGGTCATATGCTGAAGCCATGGATCAATGGCTGTGGCGAGCGCATCGATGGATTGGACTGCTGGTGGATGTGTATGGCTCATGGAATCACCAACGGCGCTCGGTCGATGCGAATCACCCACAAATAGAGTGCACTTGTGAGCGTATACATGCAGGCTATGGTGACGAGGAGCTGGCCACTCCAGCCACGCTTCCACCACCCACTCGCCATGATGCCCCAACAAATCATCATAATGGGCAACATGTAAAAAATCTGCTTGTCTACCATGGGAAAACGGTACCCAGCCAACATGAAGAGTACAGACACACTAAACCACGCTGCTGCAAACGCCCATAACGTGGAATGTTTCAACATGAGCACAAAACCGGGAATGACCATCAAAAGTGGCATGAAAATACCATAGTAGAGATATGGATTTGCGATGAAATCGTAGCGTAGCGTGGTGATGAAATTACTGAAATAGGTGGCAAATGATGTCTGGGATTCGGCATCTACACCCGTATGAACACTGTTTGGAGTGAGCAAGTACGGGATAGTGCGTTCGATGATTGGCATGATGTACTGACCGTAGTAGATGAGTGTCGCAAATGCCAGGCCACCATAACAAACGGCAGCGATGTAGGTGAGTTTGGGGCGCAATGGATGCGTGGGAATCAACCAGATGATGCCGATCAGCAGAGTGATAAATGCGACATGGAACACCGCAGTGACGGTGTAAATGAGCATTGAAACGACATGTAATGCGAAGAGCAGAATCATAACGTTGCGTTGGGGCAGTTTGCTACTTAACCCAAGTAATGCGGTCATTGTGACCAGTGTCCACCACAGACCCGTCGTGGTCGGGGTGTTGCCCCACGCATGCAGGAGAAATGTCACCGGTGCAACGGCGTACATGAGTGCTGCTAACAACGACACACGATTTGAAAGTCCACTCATACGAGCGATGAGTGCAATAATCAGAATCCGTGATGAGTCACCAATTGCATTTAGGATGGTGGCTGTCTTTTCAAGTGGCCATGGAAAAATAGCAAAGATGAGTGCACTAAAGTGATAAAACGGCGAATATGGAATCATGGGGCGATTTTCACCCCATTCTGTAATTGGCATTACCGACTCAGAAAATGCGCCAGGTAGATAGAATTTGGCAAAATCTCCGGTTGACATCATCTCACGCACCTTATTCATGTGCCATTCGATATCAATTGGGCGCATGATTGGATACAAAATTCCGCCACCTTTGAGCCAAATACTCACTACCACTAGGGCAATCAGTATATTTCGCACCATCGGACTAAATGGATGATCGTGGCTCCCCCACTCAAGTGCCTTGTAGCAGATTGGGATTACCAAGATGCTGACTGCAACGAGTATGATGAGTTGTGGATACCACATCGCCAAATAGGCTCGTTCGATGAGCATCGTCAGGATGAGCCCACTCGACACGCTCATGCCGACCCCTAACACAGAGAGTGACATCAGATGTGCTGCGATTGCAGCCAAAAGCCCGATGATAATCACACTGGCGAGTCGTATTGATGGCACCACCGTATACCATGGTGATGCGACGGGGCGAATCTGCATCTGGGATACGGCTATGCCGAGGATGCGCACATCTTGGTTGTTGCCTCCCCATGTGTCACTGGTTAGGCGAATGGCAATGTCCCCTGCGTTGTTCCCCGCAGGGGAGATCAACGTGTGGTAGACTCTGAACCCCGTTTGCGTATTGGGGATGGTGCTGACCACCTGATTGTTGGCGATGACTTGTGCACGAAAAGGCTTGTTGTCTGGGTGCTGAACGAGCATGGTGCTCTTGAGATGCCACCATCCGCCACCGCTCCCATAAAAGTGTACCGTTGATTCATCTTTGGTCCATCGATAGACCGTTGCATTGCTCAACGTGGCTGAGGTGACCGTCAGCGGTGGCGGAGTCAGTTTGTCATCGGGGATTGTGGTGATGCGAATTACAGACCCTGGTCGGAGTGTGATTGTGGTGGGCACGATGAAGCCAAAGTCTTGGAAACGCCCGTTGTCTTTGGTATCGAGAACTCGCGCATTGTCAATGAAAACTGCCAGTAATCGGCGTGAGTATGCAGATGGCAACGCGTCAATGGTAAATTGAATCACCCGAAACTGTTGCACATCGGGTGTGTCTGGTACGACTATGCGCCATTCGTTGGCATTGTGTGCAGTTACTGGTACAGCGGTTGTAGGTGCAACAGTGGCAAACTCACGGGTGTGGAAGTTGTTGAGTTTCAACACTGCCCGTGGGTACAGGATGTTGATCGTTTGCTCGAGCCGGAAAAGACTCATCACGCTAAACATTAGACTGCTGATTAGAATGACAGCGGCAACGTGTCGTACATTAATCTGACGCAACCCGTTCATGACCCATCCTTTGTATACCACTCCGTTGCCATTATACACGGCAACACGTGCTTAGTCATGGAGATAGCTGATAATGCGTGACCACATATCTGCATACGTGAGCCATAACCATGCCATACTACTCGTGAGCGTGAGTAATCGACCTGCCCCGCCTGCCTTCCATAATCGTGCGAACAGAAACGCAATCGGGATGGCCAAAAACGGGACGATGCTAATCCCCCAACGGACTGTTTGTGTGCTGATGAACAGCATGACAACTGAGATAAGTGCTGCGCCGAATCCGGCCAGGAGTGCTACAACAACGGCATCGCCACGTACCCAGTTCAGCCCTATGACAGCCATGCCAATCAGTGCTACCGGGAGCACGTGCGTTAGACTACTGAGTCGTGTCAGCAATGTGGTGTCAGGTGGGCACCCCGTATAGCCCGGCGATTGCCCGATGAGATGCGTGAAATTAGCATAGTAGAAGAGCGTGCCAATCACGGGAATGCTCATGACTGCAAGTTGGCGCCAACTGAACGCGATGTTGCGTTGGATAACGATGCGATACGCCGCCAAAATGCCAAGCATCATCACAAACGTGATACTGTTGCCGGTATGTGCGAGCAGCGCTACACTTGTGAGTGCTATGCGTACCCAGATGCTGCGCCGTGAGTCAAGCCATGAGATAAACGCCAGTGTGACGATGCCGTGTGCAACTGCGTTACTGATTTCCCCGATATGCGTGGCCCGAAACAATGGAAAATTCACACACGCAACCGCAATAAACCAGTGCTGATAGCGGACCAATGCGGGTTGTGCAAACAACACGTGAATCATGTACCATACTGCAACCCCATTGAGCAGAATCGCCGTGGACATGAGTAACAGTCGTAAATAATCAGCATTTCCTGAAAGCATGGCAAATGGTGCCAATAGTACGTACACAGCTGGTGGGTATGGGCTGATGTATGCACCGGCTTCGCACGGGAGCTGTGCCGTAAACAACATGTTTCCTGTTAGCACTTGTTTGAGCATGCGAATGTGCATTGCAATGTCAGATGAAATCAACCACGGGCTCCATAGCGCGAGCAACTGCCCCCAACACAACATAATGATTGCGTGGATGTGTTGCCAATGGTGTGTGTTGCGATACCACACCGCAACGCTGATCACGAATGCGCAGATGGTAAGGGCAATTCCCATAGCGCTGTGGAGATTGGTCCACGCAGGGTATGCCCAATAGACGAGTGTGCTGAGTGTGCTCGTGGCGACTCCCCATGCCGGTATACGCCGATATACCCATATACTCCAGCTGAGACAAATGAGCCACCACACAAATCCGAGCCCTGGAGTCGTGCGCTCCAGCGATTCAAGTCGTATATGTGTCAGCGCAATACCAAGTGCGCGCGAGTCATTGGAGACTTGAAAGGTATTGACTGATGCGCTGATGGTTGGTGAATCGTGCGTCGTGGTACGCATGAGTAGCATATATCGACGCGGAGCTGCGGGTAATTCAGTTTGTCCCACACGCGGCTGTTCCCATCGGACTGTTGCTGGTTGCGATGGAGTCCGCCCAGACAGATCGATGCGCAACTGAGCCTTCCACCAGCCTGTGCCAGCATGTGGCCATGTGACGTGCCACGTGTCGCGGCTCCAGCGCAATGCGGGGCCTTGGTCTGGTTGCCATGGACGTGGTTCTGATGGCCAAAACCCACTCACATATGGGCGGTCTAAGTCACGCAATCCGCTTTGTTGATCCCCACCAATGTCAATGTCGAGTGGTGTGAAAGGTCGTACCCATAACCACACTGCGATACCGAAGTAGATGAGCATCAAGATGAAATGTCGTTGTGTGACGTGTCTCATGTGCGACTTTCAGATGTATCTCAATGTGTGCTTGACTGCTCGTTGCGTTGTGCGAGTTCTCGTTGAAAGAGCTCTGCATAGATCCCCTGCTTCGCCACAAGTTCGTGATGATTGCCGTATTCCACGAGTGCGCCATTGTCTAATACCATGATGGCATCTAAATGTCGCACTGAAGAAATTTTTTGACTCACCATGATGGTAGTTTTGCCTGCACGATACGCAGATACTCCCACCACAATATCATATGCAGTACGTGCATCAATGTTTGAAAGTGCGTCATCAAAGAGCATGATTGGTGCATCGGTGATGAGCGCCCGTGCGATACCAAGGCGTTGCTTCTGGCCACCAGAAAGCATGGTGCCACGCTCTCCAATCATCGTCTCGAGGCCGTTTGCCAGTTGCGCAATATCGCGGTCGAGACAAGAGACGCGTAACGCGTCGTCGAGTTGTTGCTGTGTCGCATGCGGTGTGCCCAGCATGATGTTTTCGCGTAGCGTCATGCTAAACAAAATGTGTTCTTGGGGGACATACGCCATGCCACTTCTGAGTGTCGCCAAATCGATTGCTTGTGCATCAATTCCATCGAAGGTAATCTGCCCACTATCGGGGTCGCGCAACCGCAATATGACACTCAACAGGCTACTTTTACCGGCTCCGGTCAGTCCTACGACGCCAATATGCATACCTTTGTCGATGACCACACTAATGTTGTGGAGGAGATGCTGTTGCCCGTAATGCCATGAAACCTGATCAAGGCGTATTGCTCCAGTTGGGAAGTGTGCAATTGCACGTGGATGGTTGCGCACTTGAGGCACACGATTAATCACATCTCCAATCCGTGCGGCTGCGGCACTCCCTTGTTGCAGACGTTCAAACGCGTTGCTTAACTGGTTGGCGGCATTGCTTAGCAATCCGAGATAGACAATGAATTGCACATATTGCCCAATAGTCAGCTGCTGGTCGATGATTAACACCGCTCCGTATGCCACTACGACGGTTGCAGCGAGTCGGACGACGAGCTGTGGCAACGGTGCAATTGCACTTGAAAAGAGTACGAACCGAATGGATTCATCCGCATAGTTGTTGCTCAATTTGCGAAAGGCCTCACTGCTCGGATTTTCAAGGGTATAGGCAGCCAGTGTGCGTTGTGCCGAGATATGTTCTTGCGCAAATGCGGATATACTTGCTAAGCGTTGTTGAACCACGTTAAATGCATCCTCGACATAGACGGCGAGGCGGGTTTGTGCAATCAAACTCAACACAAGCATCAACACTGTGATAACTGCGAGTGGTACACTCGTGAGCGCCATGAGCCCACACCCAATGAGCAACAAAAAAATGGCATGAATCGCCATTTGAAAACCAGCACTATAAAAGCGCCATATATAGATGAAATCGCTAGAGGCACGTGACAACAAATCACCTGTGCCAAACTCTGCTTGTGTTGCGCGATCAAAGGTGAGGATGTGTTTGTAGAGGTCTTGGGCCATGGTGTAGCTCACCCCAGCTGCCATGGTCCCAGTCAACATACGCAAGAGATAACGAAAGACGGCTAGTATCACGGTGAGGATGATAATCATCCCTGCATAGGTGATGAGCTGCCATTGATCGATTTTGAGGAGTAATGCATCTATGGCGTACCCAAGTACGACAGGATTAAACGCACTCGCGGCTGCGCCAATGAATGCATAAAACGTCCCCAAAATCAATAAACCGCGGTATGGTCGACCGTACGGGAGTAGGGTGCGTAGTCCAGAGCTCTGTTCCATTGTGTTATGTCCGTGTTGCCAAAGAGGGAATCATCATACGCGCTGTCATATAGAGACTGACGACCAGATAGTACACCACATAAGAGAGTGAAATCACCAACAACCATGGATTAGGAGTCGGCATCTGCCAAAGCGCGATACCGTAGATGATTGTGCACAAGGTGGTGTATATCAACGTCACGCGCCGGAGAAACAGCGTGCGTGAAGGGTATACATATCGTATGGGAATAAATACCAAGATGGAGCAAACTACGATAATCATCGTAACAAGTTCGGGATTCAGTTGCATGACAACCGCATAGAATGCAATCACATTCCAATAACTGGGAAATCCGAGGAAAAAGTGGTCCTCAGCGACGACATGATAATCATCTGTTTTGGCATCAACGCGGCAAAACTGATAAGCAGATGCAAACAACGGTAACATGGCAACGATTTGCCCAGTCAAACCACCTGGCAAAAAGCCGTTTTGCCACAACAACACGACTGGAGCAAACACATAGGTGAGGTAATCAACGATATCATCGAGTCGTCGCCCATCAAACCATGGTACTGTTTCACTGACTTTGAATCGGCGCGCCAGCGTGCCATCCGTGCTGTCAATAAACACTGCGGCGAATCCGTACCACAACGCCATTACTGGATTGCCACGCACAGATTCCATTATCATCAACATGGCGAGTATGGCGCCTGCCGCAGTATAAATGTGTACAAAAACGCCAGCAATTGCCTGGTATCGTGAATGCGCTCCATCACGCATGGTATTCTCCCCCCTTTTCGGAAACCTATTCTACGATACTATACCACTTTCGTCATGGCTGAGTGTGGCCACAAGGTGTTGGCGGTTACGTATCACAAACCAACTAATCCAAATACCATGCGCACACCATTCCAGGATGGGAGCATCAATCTGCCACGATGGCGGTGCAGGAAGCGTCGCCATGACCACGCTCGTTGCAATAATCCACAGAAATGGGGGGTACACCAGCCAGTGAAGTATTGGCATCCCAAAGGGGATGCACCAAGCTACGAGCAAGACAATTGTCCCGATGGCCATCGCAAACGGGACAACGGGTGCTGCAATGATGTTTGCAAGCATACTCCATGGTGATGGGGTGCCCAGCCGAAAGAGCATGATCGGCCACGTGGTGATGTGTGCTGCACATGTAGCCGCTATGCTTTCGCGCATCCAAGCAAAACTCGGATGTGCGAGTGCGCTTTTGCCAATATATGCATCAATGGTATTGCCAAAGAGCACGAGCCCAAGTGTGGCAAGGGTGCTCAACTGGAATCCAAGATCCCACAACATGCTCGTGTCAATACCACTCATAAAAAGTGTTGCAATAGCGATTAAATTCACTGCGTGTCGTGGTCGCTCCATGCCTTTGCCGATGACGGCTATGCATCCCATGATGCCAGCACGCACGACTGCCGCAGATGCACCTGCCGCCAGTACATATAGAATGATGCATGCCAGAATAAATGATGTGCGCAGGACACGGTACTGCGCCATGCGTTGCGTCAGTGCTACACAGAGCCATGCCACAATTGAAATATTCCAACCGCTGATGACGAGCAAATGGGTGGTGCCACTGCGCTTGAACGCATCGCTGATGGTGCGGGTGACATCGCCGTCGATACCGAGTAACATTCCCGCCATGATGGTCGCAGTTGGTTCGCGAATCCATTTTTGGATGTGTGCCACGCTTGCAAGTCGCCAGTGTTCGAGTAGATGTCGCCATTGCGGTGGTGCATGGATGGCAATCACTTCGGCCTGTGTAATGCGATGGGTAATGTGTTGGCGATGCAGTTGTTGGAGGTAACTCGTATTTTTTGACACGATTGGTTGCAATTTGCCATCTACATATACGCAATCCCCGAGCACAAGGAGCGGGGTAAGTGGCATCTCAAGCTGTACGCCGGCCTGCTGGTGATTGAATGCAGTGAATTGTTGAGTTTGCCATGAATGTGTGCGTGCAGTCACACAGTACCAATCAGGGAGGAGTGGTGTAGGCGGTTGTACGCTTTCTGCTATGCCCATACGCACCACACCCGCACAAAACGCCACAGCAACAAACAACATTGGTCGCGAACGCTGCTTGGCTGCCAACACAACACATCCACCGGCAATAATTGCTGCCAATGGAGTGAGTTGTGCGTCCACGCACACAATGCCCAATACCCATGCGCAGACCACAATACTCAACAACGGCATACTACACCTCTTGCGTGCTCGATACACATCCCGTGATGTCTACCGTTGCTCCACGGCCAAAAGGTACGCGTCTCTGATTATTGAGGGGAGTAAAACTGATTGATGCACTGCGTCGTGTGCTGACGGACAGCTAGGAATTGGGCAAATGTTACGGTGTGAAGTGGTTGTTGTGTATGGTCATTGAAATACCACAACTCGGCATTCATGCCGATTTCATAGCAGAGTTGCGGTACCGGCATGGGTGCATTACCAATCCCAAGTGCACCCAACGTGATTTCACTTGTTAGTACTGGTCGCAAAAATACTTCGATGATATCGCCACGCATCGTCACACGCCAGCGCTGCGCATCGGGGTGCTTGCGACAGACGCCGTCAACATGCATGTAAAGCTGGTGCAAGGTACTCATCGTGGTTGTGGCGCCATGGTAATCAGCATAATCAATGGCTCTTGCCCGGCGTTTGTGACCGCGTGTACGGTGTCAGCTGGGGCCCAGACCACATCACCAACCTGTGCCATGAATGACTCGTCAGCTACTCTGAAATGCCCGATCCCCTGCTGAATGTAGTACATTTTGTCGTGCCCAGTATGCATGTGTGGTGGTTGTGATTGACCAATTGCAAGACAGTCAATGCCAACTAGCAGGTGTGCACTTTCAAACAACGTTCCCTTGTGGAAACGATCGCTACGGAGCTGGATGTGTTGTGTGAGAGTGGTATGAAATTGCATGTGTAGAAAGGAGTGGTGGAGCAATGGGGATTCGAACCCCAGACCTCCTGCGTGCAAAGCAGGCGCTCTCCCAACTGAGCTATTGCCCCGAAAACAAGCGATATTGTGGTGGGCGTAGGTGGACTCGAACCACCGACCTCGATCTTATCAGGATCGCGCTCTAACCAGCTGAGCTATACGCCCGTACATCACAACGCACGGTAGTATAGCATGCTGCAAAATGAGTGTCAAATCCTGTTTGTCTATTTTCAGTGTTGTATCAGGTGATTTTTTGCGTAAAGTGATGATGGTGTGAGTTTATATACGCTATGCTGATAGGGTGAAAGAGTGTTGTATCGGCGAGAATGGTATAATAACTCTGAATACCGTCGCCACCTGATGCCAAGGCAACATGCATGAAGTTTGCAATACGTTGGATCTGTATAGTTGTGCTGGTGGCGTTATCAATTCAGCATGTACCGCGTATTTCTGCACAAGCAATCAGTCGTATCACAATAGGCGCTAGTCTACTTGGCGCACCAATCGAAGCTGTACGCTTTGGGAATGGTCCGCGTAAATTGGTAATCGTAGGCAACACGCATGGTGGTCCAGAACGCAATACCTACGTGCTTAGCAATCTACTGATTGACTGGTTTACGACCCACCCTGCGGATGTGCCTGCGGGTGTGCGACTATACATTATTCCCACACTCAATCCGGATGGCGAGCGCCTCGATTTACGCCAAAATGCCAATGGCGTAGATCTCAACCGCAACATGAATACCACGCTTGATGCATGCGCTGACAACGATTGGTCGACGCGCGTGTATGGTGCATATGGGGTGCTTTCTGATACCGGTGGACCGTATGCTGATTCAGAAGTTGAAAGTCGTGTGATTCGCTCATTTTTGCTGGATGCATCATCGGTCGTCTTTTTGCATTCTGCTGCTGGGCTCGTCTTTCCCGCACAATGCGAGGATGCAGTGGCGATTGCGATGGCACAAGCATATGCCAAAGCCGGTGAGTATCAGTATGCGCGTTTCTGGGAAAACTACCCAATCACAGGGGGCATGCATGATTGGGCGCGGGGTCTCGAGTTGCCTGCCATCATTCCAGAGCTTGAAAGTGGCGACGAACCCGAGTTCGAACGTAATCTCGCAGGTATCAAGGCACTGTTGGCGAATCCCGACCTGTACATCCCACTGGTCACTGAAAAGACGGCCGACGGAGTCACCATGCCCCTCCCTATCTGGCGGTTTTGGCAAGCACACGGTGCCGCGCATCTTGGGCAACCGATTGGTATGACGGTATCGAACGATGGCATATTCGTGCAAGAATTCGCCACAATACGGCTGGCGTTTGATCCACGCCGAGATACGCATGCGGTATATGCATTGCCACTCGAATTGCCTGCCATTCAAGGCGATGTTGTCCCTGTGCTTGACGAAAGTAGCATTATGCGATTTGCGGGTACCGATGCCACGTTGCACGATGCATTTGCTACCTACTACCAGCAAATCGATGGTCAGTATGTGTTGGGTGCTCCGCAAGATTTCGAACGCATGGCGGTGATGCCACAGGCAGCTGCTGAATCACGTCAACAATTCACGTTTGGTGTGATTCGTTACGATGCTCGTACAAACAGTGTGGAACGGCTTCCCGTGGTATGGCAACGCGCAGTCGTGCAACAGTTGATTGCACCGACCCAACCTTTTCAGATACGCTAATGAATACACGATATACACTCATCATAGGATTAATCGTTGCTGGATTCCTCAGTGTCGCTAGTTTTTGGCTCATCAGCCGCGAACAAACCTGTCAAAATCCATGGCAACAGACCATTCGTGATGACAGCGTGCTTGACCAGATGACTACTGCATTCCCTGCCGGGTGGCAGGCTGGGGCTCCGGGTGTGCGGCGTGGTGAATTCAGTGTTGCAGGTGGTGCATCGGTACACATGCTGGGAATTGCGTCGTCACTGCAGATTGTTGATATGCCTGTTGTTGCGCATCAACGCTACTGTGTGTCATTGCGTGCACTTGCAGATAGCGCCTCTGCGACGGCAATCCGCACGCGCTGGATCTGGCGTAACCAGCAAGGTGTCGTAGCAGAACATCGTGCCATGTGGCAACCGGTGCGACGTTGGCTTGGGGGCGATGATGGGGCGCCATGGTCGCACTATACTGAGATTGATCGTGCGCCAACAACAGCCACCATGCTGGACATCTATGTCGAGCCTGCATCCGATGACCGTATGTATCTCGACCAAATCGTGATTCGTACGAGCAACGTGGGTGCTGCGCTCCCCAATGTGTTGCCGCGAGGAATTACCGTGCATCCGTGGCCAAGCCCATACACCGCAGCTGTCTCCTTTTCATATGATTGGGAAACTGCCATGGGTGGACTGATACACTCGCGCTCTATTGACCCGCTCGCCAACTTAGACCCTGAGCTTCGTGGGTTGCGCATGCGTGAGGGACTTACCAACACACTTGAACTCTTTGCACCATATCATTACCCTGCAACATACTTCGTGAATGGGTATAATTTCTTGTATGGCAATCACAACAAAACACACTACATGGGTGATCCAACGTTTACGTGGGCGAGTCGAGCAAACGGCTGGCAGAGCGACACGTGGGTACAGTTACCGTGGTTTGCCCGTGATCCATTTGGTACCACGCAATCACACCCTGCGTGGTATTTTGGTGATTTGATTAACCCTGTGCGCAACGCAGGACACGACATACAAAGCCACACCTTTAGTCATTTGTATGGCGGGCTTGCTTCACCAGCCGAATGGCGGGCGGATGTTGCAGCATGGAATCAAATTGCCTCCAGCCGTGGCGTTGCACCAGCGCGTGCGTTGGCGTTTCCGTGGAGTAGTAGTGCTGGTATGCGCTATGATACATGGCAGGTGCTCGCAGATGCTGGGATAACGGCGGTGACACGTACTGCGTGGAATCCACGATTGCCACAGTATCATATCGTGTCTGTCCAAGACGCGACGTGTCGCCCGGTGCCCGGTCATGAGCGTATCATGGCTTGTCCTGATTACTATTTGACTGTTGAGCGTCAGGCGGGGGCTTTGGCAATGCTCGCCCAGATACGTGGGCGTGATGGCATGATTGACTACTGGGCACACACCGAAGAAGTGGTGACACGCGAGCAACGTCAAACGTGGCACACCGTGGTTGCGGCAGTTGCCGAAGCCGGTGATGTCTGGGTCGCTTCGTTGCATGATATCACCACACGGCAACAGCTTCTCAATAGCCTGCAGTGGTCTCTCCTCATCGATGATGCGACCGGTCGTACATTCCAAGTGACCAATCCGTCGCGGTACCGTCTCGATGACATCCGTCTGTCGACATCAGTCCCAGGCTATGTCTTCGCAGAGACACGAACTCATTCGATTGTGATTTCTCTATTGCCGTATGCACGTACTACGTTGAGGATTGTGCCTGATGACGCTTCGCTACCGTAATCGTACCTATGTCGTGTTGTTTATATTGGTTCTGCTGGTGGCGTTTGGTATGGTGATGCCGCGCCAACTGGCGCAACCCATCCTCTATCACACCGAAGTTGCGGTTTACATTGACACGCAACGCTATCACGAGTTTTTTACGGCGCAAGGTCAACTCGACACGGAATTTGACAGTGTTCGTTATCAGGCACGGGCGCTGATGACCCACCGCTATCCCAGTTTTGGGCAAGTACAAATGGCCGATGAGGTTGTTTTTGCGCAAGACCACTTGGTCGTGTCAATAACAACAAATACTCCGATTGAGGCTGTCACACTGGCCAATGAGTATGCGGATGTGCTGATTTTGACTATTCAGGCAGCAGGTGGTCGAGAAATATTGCGTAACTTGTTGGGGTGGGAGACTAGTTTGGCGCTACAGGGTCGCGTAGCAAACGATAACGAGGCAAAGCTACTGCGTGATTTTGTGCGACTTTCAGCATTCACGTTTAATCGTCCCATCGAACCGGTTGCAGAATTCAGTAGCGTACGCAATCTTTCTTTTGCCGATCGCAGTGACTTGCTCCGCGCGGTAGAACTGCAACGGCTTCAGTTGGAGCAGCTCATCATCCCTACTGCGAATGCAGAAAAACGGGCTCAGTACTTTGAAATGGTGCAAAGTATGCGCTTGTTTGCTGATGTGATTATCCAGCAAGATGCAGATCTGGCCTTTGATAGTCGTCGTATGGGGCAGATTTATCGGTTGGCTGATGCTCCATTGCCGGTACAACCGCTCTCGCGTAATATTGGTCTAAGTATGGCATTGACGCTGTTTGGTGCCTTGATGCTCACCGTGATTATCGTGCGTTTTGATCAGAGTGTGGGTATTGTCAGCCGGCTGCAGGATATCTGGCGTTATCGTATTCTGATTGAACACATGGTACGTCGCAATCTGTTGTTGCGCTACCGCGGCAGTCTGCTCGGATTCGCATGGACACAAATTGCCCCATTGATGCAACTGATGGTCTATTGGGTCGTCTTTGGATACTTTTTTCCAGGCAATGCGCTGCCGCTGTACCCGTTATTTATTGCTGTAGCACTTATTCCCTGGGGATATACATCCGATGCGATTGCCACATCGGTACGCAGCATCGTGGATAATGCACCACTCGTGCGGCATGCCTATTTTCCGCGGGAAATTCTGCCGATTGCCAGCGTGCTCACCAGCATGGTGAATTTTTTGCTTTCGATGCCCGTCTTGTTGCTCTTTCAGGTGTGTGTGCGTTACTATGCATATGAGAATGTGCAAATTCCCGCTACCATTCTCTACTTTCCCATTATTTTGTTGGTGCACACGATTTTTGTGATGGGTTGTGCATTGTTGCTGGCAGCGATTGCTGTCTATTCGTTGGATATTATTCATGTGGTTGGTATTTTTCTGCAAATATGGTTTTTCTTGACGCCAATAGTGTATTCACTCAATGGCATCAGTACCACGCTGGCGCGTATCATTCGTTGGACCAATCCAATGGCATCGATTATCGAATACTACCGTGAAATTTTGTACGGGCAACCCATTCCGTTAGGCATGCTGCCGACTCCTGGAATTCCGGCGAGTGAATCCATGGTCCGCACGCTGCTGACTGCGCTCTGCGTGTTGGGAGTTGGGTATTGGTTGTTTCGGCGTACTCACGACTATATTAGTGAGAAACTCTAATGGCACAGATTGCTATCGCACTTTCACATGTCTCAAAATCATATACACGTGGGCGCTTGACATGGCCGTGGGCGCGTTGGCTGCATAGCACTTCTACAGTAGATACTGAGCTGCGCCGGATGGTCATCGACGATGTATCCCTGCAAATCAACGCCGGTGAGCGGATTGCCTTGATTGGGCACAATGGCGCTGGTAAAAGCACATTACTCAAGTTGATTAGTAAAATCCTGGTACCCGATGCTGGATCAATTACCGTTAATGGGCGTGTGTCATCATTGCTTGAACTGGGGATTGGATTTCATCCTGAGATGACTGGCGTCGAGAATGTCTACTTTTATGGGGCAATCATGGGCTTGCGTCGCCGTGAAGTGGCAGCGTTGATGGCAGAAATTGAGGCCTTTGCTGACATTGGTGCCTACATGCATCAACCAGTCAAAATGTATTCTTCGGGGATGTATCAGCGACTCGCGTTTGCAAGTGCCTTTGCGATGCACCCTGATATTCTAATCGCCGATGAAGGCTTGTCGGTTGGTGATGCCACGTTTCAGCAAAAGTGTCTGGCGCGCATTGAAGCACTTGGTCGGCAGGGGACAACCATCGTGGTTGTCGCACACAGTGCTGCGGCGACGATGCGCATTGCAACACGCGGTGTATGGTTACATAATGGTAAAGTACACCAGGATGGTGCAATTGCTGATGTTGCTGAATCGTATGCGTCATACATGACGCGTGAAGCATTTGATCGTGCAAATCAGCTCCCTACTGGGGAAATGTATCGTGAATCGAATCCATATCTGCTTTTTTCTGAATTGGTGCGGGTGAGTAGTGTGACTAGCGCTGCCCACGATGCAGGGTGGGATACTGCCCAGCCGTTGGTAGTGACGGCATCCATTGATGTCTATGCTGACACGTATACTGCATTCGTGCGATGTCGCATTATTGGTGCGGCCGAAAACGTGCCGATCATCGAAAATGATTATATGCATGCTCCACCGCATGTGTTTCAGCGTGGACAGCATCTTGTACGTATTACCATCCCACCTCAAGCACTCAGGCCGAGCTTATATCGGATCGGGGTCGCATTATTTCATGCGGATACACTGGAGCGTGAAGCCGCAAACTCGACGCTATTTGTGCGGGTACATACGGCACGCACTGCACCGGATCAAGCATGGCTGACCGTACGTCCTATTGAGATTGAATACAGTGATGGCTAGACGAATCCTGCTTTACATCTCGATTATTGTCATGCTTGTGTCGTGTGGTTCACCACCGCCACTACCACCTGTGGCGACTCCGGTGCTCCCAACCCCAGATGCAAGTGGCATGATTACCAGCGACACGTCTGATCAAATTGATTCAGAATTGGCAACGCTTGGTGCCTATCCACGTATTGATGAAGTCGAGTTTGGTGTGGTGGCACACCTCTTTTATACAGACCGTGTCCGAGCACTCACATTGACCCAGATTGGTGGATTTGATTGGGTGCGCCAGCAGATTCACTGGAAGGATATCGAGGCATCACCAGGTGTCTACTATTGGGACGAAGTTGATCGCATTATCGAGGACACTTCTGGATTCAACATCAAACTGATGATTAGTGTGGTCCAAGCTCCTGATTTTTATGAGCCAAACCATGGTATCCCCGCTGATCCGAAACCGTTTGGAGACTTTGTTGCCAACATGGTTGAACGTTACGGCGGCCTCGTTACGGCAGTCGAAGTATGGAATGAACCGAATCTGGCAGTCGAAAACGGTGGTCGCATCGATGATGAATCGGTCGGGCATTATGCGGAAATGCTGATGGAAGCATATCGTCGCATCAAAGAAAAACGCCCATACACCTACGTGGTTGCCGCTGCACCGTCTTCCACTGGGGTCAACGATGTGAATTTGGCCATGGACGATGAAAAATTCCTGCGCACGTTGTACGCATATCGAAATGGTGCAGTGAAAAACTTTTTCGATGCACAAGGCATTCATCCCGGTGCTGCTGCAAACCCCCCTGATACACTGTGGCCTGATAAACCAGGGAATCCAATTGGCTGGAATGATCACCCGACACATTACTTCCGACATGTCGAAAATGTACGTAAAATCATGGTCGAAGCAGGGCTTGCCGACAAACAAATCTGGCTCACCGAATTTGGTTGGGCAACTGCGAATAATACGCCTGGATACGAGTATGGCAATGAAGTATCACTCGAAGAACAGGCTCAATTCACCATCGATGCCCAACGCATGGTCTACGAAAAGTATCGCGATGAAACTGGGCGTTCGTGGATAGGCGTGCTGTTCCTTTGGAACCTCAACTTTGCGGTTCTTTGGGGGCAAGAAGGCAACCCCAATCATGAGCAGGCTGCCTACGGCATCCTCAATCCAGATTGGAGTCCACGCCCTGTCTTTATCGCACTACAAGGCTTCCATGAACGCACCAAAAAAGAACAAGGGAAGTGGAAGCAGACCACTTCCCCATAACGATGCGTGCTAGACCGTGCTCATTTATCGATGAGTCGTACTTATTATTGTGGATCGTGGTATCCAATAAAGCGTAGTGCGGTCAGTGCCAATGTACGTGCCACCTGAATCAATTCATTGACCGGGACATTTTCATCAGGTTTGTGTGCTAGGCGCACATCACCTGGCCCATACATGACTGTCGGCATACCACCATGGATAACAAAAAGGCGCATGTCGGCACCGTATGGCATGCCTTCGTAATTGACTGTGCCACCGAGGTCGGCATGTGCCGTCGCAAGTGTATGCACGATGGCATGATTCATGTCGGTTTCGGCTGGCTCAAAGGTCCCACCCCACCATTCAACAGTCGGTGGATGTGTGCGCATCCATGGATCGCTGGCTGCAACTCTTGCGACCGCAGCTTCGAGTTCACGGCGGGCATGCTGCGAATCTTCGCCGATTCCAATCCCATAGCGTCCTTCAGCAACAAGGAGTTCGGGGACGCTCGACGGCCAATTACCCGCATGCACAGTACCAATGCTAAGTGGGTATGGCAAGCGATAATTTGCAAAAAGTGGATGGCGCATCCGTGTGTTACGTTCTGCTTCGAGTGCAATGAGTGCATTGTGGATGAGTATGTATTTTTCAACTGCACTAACGCCTTCTTCACGGTAGCAGCCATGCGCCGACAAGCCTGGCACGCTGATGCGCACGTTGTGTGCGCCAGCCTGAGCAGGTGCAATGGCCATGCGCGTTGGTTCCGGGATGATGACTGCATCGGCTTTGTAGCCACGTACAATCGTTGCCAGTGTGCCACAACCGCCATCTTCCTCACCGATTACACTTTGCACATGCAGACGCCCGTTGAGCACGATACCAGCACGCTGTATGGCACGAGCCGCCCACAATGCAGCCACCAGGCCGCCTTTCATGTCGAGTGCACCACGCCCATACATGCGCCCGTCAACAATTTGTGCTTCCCACGGATGATGGTGCCAGTTGGCATGATCACCCTCTGGCACCACGTCAATGTGGCCGTTGAAAATCAACGATCGCCCACCATTGTCTTGTCCTAGTGTGCCGACAACACCTAATCCGGTGGCACGCTCGATTTCCCACGAAAAACCGGGATGTTGTTGGAGTGTGGCAAAATCGATATCCCACACATCGACTTCGAGACCACTATCACTCATGGCGTGGGCAATATGGCGTTGGGCGTCACTTTCATGATTGCCAAAACTTTGAAAGAGTACGAGTTCGCGTAGAAACGCGAGCATTGAATCGCTATCGAGATGTGCGAGTACACGTGCTTCACTTGGAGTGAGTACCTGAGTCATTGTTGCATCCTAATCGCGTAATAGCGGTCGTGTAAGACAGGTTGGTCCACCCTCTGCTTTCAGTGAAATTTCGTTGCCACGGTACGTTTGTACTTCGCACCCTGCCTGACTGAGGAGTCGAGCAGTAATCGGGTTGCAGTCAAGCATCAAACAGACCTTAGGAGCAATTGCAAGCACGTTTGTGGCCATGCTGTCGTATTCGCTGGCAGGAATTTCGATGAGTGTCATATTGCGTCGTTTGAGTTCTTGATACATGGCTGTGGGCATGAGTGGCAAATGCACCACGGCCATGTCATGGTCAACCATCGAAATAAACGAAAGGAGATGCAAGCACGCTTCTGGCCCCGTGTAATACGGCAAATCATAGGCGATGACGTTGACGCCATGTGGTGCAAGCATGGCACGAATCTGCCGTACGGCTTCGTAGTTGGTACGAAAACCCACGCCAATCATCAGTGTCTGTTCATCGACCCACATGGTATCACCACCTTCGGCCCGTGCATCACCGGTTAGTTGACCGAGGATGGGGATGCCGTGGCGTTGCATGCTCTGGCCCAGCGCTGCTTCTTCGCCGACACGTAATGGTTTGCCCATATGTAACAGAATTGCACCGTGGTTGGTCACAATGGCTGGATCAAAACAGAATATAGCATCTGCATGATCTGGCAGCGGTGTATCGTGCATGAGTACTTCTACCCCGGCTCGCCGTAACGTGTCACACAACGCCGCGTGCTCTGCAAGTGCAGCTGATTGCTGTGGTTGTGCCGTGTAATGCCAACGTGTTGGGTCGGCCTGATAAAATGCTGCATCCGGTGTTCGTAGCATTACTTTCCGTAACTGCCCTACCATGTTCTGTGCCCCATATGACCGATTAGTCATGAGTGATTCCTTTACTTGATGCAAAACTACTTCGATAAACTCATTTCACGCACGATTAACTCGTCAAAGTGGACCTCACCATGTGTGTGCAGTGTGTATCTATCGGCGCGATGTGTCGGATACACACGTAATGTACAGACCGTATAGATTCCCGCGTAGACTTCGATAATTGATCGATCCACGTAGATGTGGAGTTCGAGGGTGTCATTCACAGACGGGTGTAGGGGAGCCACATAGCGCTCAGCACTCGTGTTTTGATTGAGACTACTGTGTGCCATACTCATGATGAGACGGTTTTGGGCACGCTCCCAAGTTACGGTGGTTGCTTCACCACTCAGCGGGTCGTGGCGTAGCGTCAGCGTCACGACTGCGTCCTCCTGCGCACGAATCGTCGTATGAATCACAAGTGCATCACCAGCTACGTGCGCAAGCGCAAGCGCAGCTTGGGCCGTGGTGAGTTGACGCCCATGCGTGATGGTTCCCTTTTCAAGCAGTGCTACTTCTGGTGCAACCTGGTAGGTCATGTGGCCACTGTCGTCGAGCGCCAAAATTCGAGGTAACGTCATGACCCCTTGCCAACCTGCCGCGCGACTAGCACTTTCGTGGCGTTGTTCTTGGCACCAGCCAATCATAATGCGCCGACCTTGCGCATCGCTAAAGCTTTGTGGCGCATAAAAGCTTTGACCGTGATCGACATAATCACGAGTTGTCGGCCGAAAGACACGCCCATCAAATGTACCACCCATGACAATCACGCGCCGCATCGGTAATGGTGATGTGATAAAAGCGTGTTGGTTGTTGCTCGCAAAAAAATCAGGACACTCGTAGAGTTGTTCGTTGATTGTATCTTCGGATTGGATGAGGCGTCCCATGTACTCCCAGGTCAATAAATCGTGTGAGCGAAAGAGTGGTGCCACTGCGCGTGTACCGTCTCCCGACCCGAGGGCTTGATACCAGAATTCGCCATCATGCCACATGGTATGGTCACGAAAGTCATGCACCAGGTTATCGGGCAACGTGCGAATTACTGGATTCTCTGTGGCTTTGGTGAAGGTACGCATGCTGTCATCTGCATAGGCGAGACATGGGAGCTGATGCGGGTTATTGACACCTGTATACACAATCACGGGGCGTCCATTATGCACGATGGCGCATCCCGAAAACACACCATCTCGGTCATATGGTTGGTCTGGCGCAAGCGCAATGGGGAGATCATCCCAATGCACTAAATCACGACTGACTGCATGACCCCAGTGCATTGCACCCCAGTACGCAGCATGCGGATTATATTGATAAAAGAGGTGGTATTCTCCTTGCCAATGGATGAGTCCATTGGGGTCATTTATCCAGTGCTGTGCTGCAGTGAAGTGATAGCATGGACGATGGTGGTCGTGGGGGGATGTGTTGCGTGGCGTCATACAATCCTCTCATTTGCCGAAGTGGTGCGGTGTACGCAACGACCACGTCGCATACTGCCACCACTCGCCTATTATAGTCATTTCAGTACAAACACTATGCACTATTCGTTCCTCATGTTGCTTCTTGGTATGAGCGTACATAGGTGACAGTAGCATCATGTACATAGGTGCGCATGCCAAGTGATTGGTAGAGTGTGGCTGCATGATAGTCGTGTATGGCAAACAAGTAGACCAACTCGCTTTGTGTCGTTGCATCTGCGATTGCTTGTGCAACTAGTTGTCGTGCGACGCCATGGCGTCGCAAATGCTCTGCCACAAACACTGCTTCAATCCGTGATATCCCTGCGTCCGTGTAACGCAAACAACGCCCCGCCACGATGCCATCAATCCGTGCGAGATAACCACACACTGAGGAATTTGCAATCTCCTCGCGACCAAGTGCGTACATGACCGCTGGAGATGAATGCGGGTTGGGTTCGTTGAGCATGGCCCATTCGTGTTTATCTTGCTCCGATATCACCGTGTTTACGGTAATGCGCGGGTTGTGTGCTGGTGGCAAAAAGCGATCGAGCACCAGTAAATCGGTAATGCCCCATTCAATCCGTGGCACAAAGCCATGCTGCATCAGGAGGTGCGCAAGTGTCGTCGGCGTCGCACAGTGATCAACATATGCCACACTGTCAAATCCCAACGCATCATAGAACGCAATGATATCGCGAATTGCATCCTGTGCCTGTGCGTCACTTTGCAACCGGAAATATCCAGCATGGTTGGGATCGTAGCGTTGTGGTAAGGCTGGGTTGGTGAAAAGCACATACCCTTGTCGTGGGGTGGCACGACTCATCGTATGCCAGTACAGGGTGTCGTGCTGCCAAATACGCTCGATATGCACATGCTCCTCCTTGTTATGGTCGACTCGGTACGGTGGTGGCATGCATTAATTCGAGTGGCCATACATCGGGGTACGTCCCTGTGAGCGGCATATCAATGCGGTCGCGGTAGACAGCGGAAAGATATGCTGCCAGATTGACTGCCGCCGAATCAACCACATGTGTGAATCCAATGCGTGGTTCGTGACCCGTGTCAACCCATTCAGCCATCTCTGCGATGGCGTGATCCCAACACCCATCCCAGCTGACCTGCCCTGTGAAATCGTGAGTTGTGACTCCGTGGGCATTTGTGACCGTCATGCGTTCTTCGTCGTGGATGGCAATCACACCGGAAGTACCGACTAGCGTCATGATATCGCCACCTGCGAGTGGTTGACCGCCATCAAGAATGCCGCGAGCGCCATGTGCAAATCCCATATGCAGCGTGGCGTGGTCTTCCATGGTGTGACCAAATCCACGTAACTCACGAACCCGCGCTTGCCCCATCACCCAAGCTACTGGTTGTTCGTTGAGTAGGTAGCGAAACATGTCAATCCAATGTGAGCCCCACTCGCTCAAATCCCAGCCATCAATGCCAGCTAAACAGGCGATAGGGGTGCCGATGGTGCCGTCATTGAAGAGACGCTGTGCATAGCTAAATACTGGGCGGTAGCGGCGCACATGTGCCACCCCAATTTTGATGCCACTGGTTGCAACCAATTCACGGATTGCATTGAGCTGTGGCACTGTCGCAACAAACGGCTTCTCGCAGAGCACAGCTTTGACTCCGGCATGCACAGCTGCTTCGAGCATTTCGTAGTGGAGTCCAACATAGGTGCAAATACTGACCACGTCTGGACGTTCTGTGACCAGCATCTGCCGATAATCGAGATACCCAATTGCATCAAACCGCTCGTTGAAGGCATCGAGGTGACTTTGTACGATGTCAGCAACTGCGACAAGTTTGCACTGTTGGTTACGCGCATAGGCGGCTGCATGCGTGTACCCGATCTGGTAGCCACCGAGCTTTGTTTGGGTGGCTTGCGCTTTGCCTGCACCAATAATTGCGGTACGTACCATCGCGTCACCTCTCACTTTCTTATTGATGAAGTAACCAGTCGACACTGTTACGCCACAGCTGCCGCATGGCAGGTGCTTCGATGGAGCGCAGGTTGTGACCGAGAGCAATGTAGACTGCACGCCCCGCATGAGCGGATGGCGATAATGTCGTCACCATGGGGTGCTGTTGGTCGTCCCATGGTGCCCACGCGTGATGGATTGGGTTTCGTGTTTCATCCATCCAGAGTTTGTAGTAAATCTCATCATCTGTTACAAAATCATACATGCCAGCTACCACAGGATGCTGTGTGCTGCCGATGGAAATCGTGTGTTGTTGGAATGGCGAGTGTGAAGCGCGTTGCCAGCCCCATTGTACGCCGAGGAGTTGGGCAAACTCTGGCCAATCGCTATAACAACCAATGGCACCGTGATGGATGAGGAGTGGACGCTTGCTCGCACAGTAGCGCACGAAATTTGCTTTGGCAGCGTCACTGATAGGTGTGTAGGTCATATTGCCAGCCCAATCGGCACTCATGCCTGGCCACAACATGCCCATGGGGACGAGCAAATCTACATCGTCCAAATCATCAAATGCTCGAGCATCTTCGCGCACAGTGATGCGATAACGTGCATCCAGCCATGTGCTGATGACGGTGGCCTGCTCGTCTACCGGATGCGCTCGCGGTCCCCCTACATGGAAGCGGATATGCATGTACGTGTCCTTGTCGTTACTTGTCATGCTTCTTATTATATGGGGAAAATAGGCGCACATATGGGACAGTGTGGAGATTCTGCGTTACACTATGCTGAGTATGCCTACAGAGGAAGCTATGGCTATGAAACGGTTGCCTAGTTGGTTGCGGAATCCAGTGTTGCGCGGCGCACTGTATTACTTTGGGTATTGGGGCGTCATCGGGTTTTATGTGCCTTTTTTGTTTGTCCATTTCAAAGAAATCGGCTTGAGTGGCACTCAAATCGGGATATTTGCCACCATGTTGCCACTGCTGATGCTGACATCTGCGCCATATATTGCCGGTTTTGCAGACCGCTGGCGGGCACGAGTACGTATTTTGGCGGTGTGCATCACGTTGACCGGTATCTCAATTTTGCTACTCGGCACGAGTAATAATTATCTCGTGTTGGCACCGCTCATGTTGCTGATGTCGGTGGTACGTAGTCCGATTGCTGGAATTGGCGATGGTATCGTTGCCAAAATGGCAGTACAACACAACGTCAATTTCGGTGCGATGCGTATGTGGGGGTCATTTGGTTTCGCTTCAATCGCTATTCTGAGCGGCTACATCTGGCAACAAATTGGGTATGCACCAATGTTTATTGTCGCGTGTATTGGATTTATTCCAGTAGCACTGATTGCACTGTTGCTTGATGAGGAGGAAGTTCCACCGCCACAGGGGGCAACCTGGGGCCCTTTGTTGCGTGATCCTGCGATGCGCACCATTCTGCTTGTGGCGTTTTTGATGGCAGGATCACTGAGCATGAGTGGCACCTTTGAAGGCATTCTCATGGCGTCGCTCGGCGGTGGTGGTTTGTATATTGGCTTGCTTTTGGGAGTGACCGGATTATCCGAAATCCCCATGATGCGCAATGCCTCACGCCTGACTACATGGCTCGGTGCCGAACGCACCTGGATGTTAGGGTGCGGTATTATTGCAGTGGCTCATCTTGCGTATGCGCTATCATGGTCACCTGTGATATTGCTTGCTGCTGCCATCTTGCGTGGCGCTGGGTTCGGTTTGTCGTTTGTGATGATGGTGTCGATTGTGGCAAAACGCGCTCCAGCAGGGTTGGCGGCTAGTTCACAAGCCGCCGTTTCGGCAGCAGGCTGGGGACTGGCACCACTCATTGGCATTCCACTCAGTGGCATGCTTTTTGATGCCACCGGTGGTGCCAAAAGTGTTTTTTTGGTCTGCATGGTGATGGCATGCGGTGCGGTAACCACAATCGCACTGGGCATCTGGCGTGGTGTCTTTGCCACGACCGCATAGTGCACAAGGAGGCTGCAATGGCATATTGGCTCCTCAAAACTGAACCCGATGATTATCATTTTGGTCAATTGATGGATGCTGGACAGACGGTGTGGGATGGAGTCGCAAATGCCATGGCAGTCAACTACATCAAGACCATGCATGTTGGCGATGAATGTGTTATATATCATACGGGGGATGAGCGTCGCTGTGCGGGAATTGCGCGAGTCGTATCGCAGCCATATCCTGATCCACTCGATGCCACACGCAAACTTGTGGTGGTCGATGTGGCTGCAGTCCGTGCGTTACACCACGGGTGTGATTTAGCGACTATCAAAGCAGCAGCGTTGTTTGCCGATTCGTATCTCGTACGTATGGGGCGGCTATCAGTGGTACCGTTGACACCTGCCCAATATGCATTTCTCACAGAAGCACGCTAGTGAAAGGGTTGACTATGTCGCAAGAGCTCAAGGAACTTAAAACGCGTTTAGCCGAACTCAGCGATTTAAACGCCATACAGGCGTTGTTGGGCTGGGATCAGAGTAGTATTATGCCTGCTGGTGCCGGTGAAGGGCGTGGGCGTCAGATGTCGTTGATGTCACGCATGCTCCACGAAAAATTCACTGACCCAGCTATTGGTCGTCTGCTCGAATCATTACGCAAACAGGCTGAGCAGTGGCCAGCAGATAGCATCGACGCACAGTTGGTTGCAGTCACGGCCAAAGATTATGAGCAATCAACGCGGGTGCCGGCGGCATTCGTCAGTGAGATGACCGAGCATTCCAATGCGAGTTACATGGCATGGGCCGAAGCGCGCCCAGCGAATGATTTTGCCAAAGTGGTGCCGTACCTCGAAAAAACGCTCGAACTGAGTCGCAAGTATGCGTCGTTTTTCCCCGGGTTTGCCCATATCGCTGACCCACTCATCGATCAATCAGATGCCGGGATGACGGTTGCCACCATTCGCCCACTGTTCAAAACGTTGCGTGATGGGCTTGTGCCGATGGTGGATGCCATCTGCCGGCAAGCACCTGCCGATGATTCGTGTTTGCAAGGACCGTTCCCAATTGCCATGCAGATGGAGTATGGGCGTACCTTGGCGGAAGTAGTCGGTTATGATTTCCATCGTGGTCGTCTTGACACCGCATTACACCCATTTGAAGCACGGCTGGCCTACGGTGACATTCGTATTACTACCCGTGCTCGTGAAAACGACCTCGGTGATTGTATTTTCAGTGTCATACATGAATGTGGGCATGCCATGTACGAGCAAGGCGTCGCCTTCGAACTCGAAGGAACACCACTTGCACATGGTACATCAAGTGGTGTGCACGAAAGTCAATCCCGCTTATGGGAAAATCTGGTGGGACGGTCGCGCACCTTTTGGCAACACCAATATCCCAAACTCCAAGCCGTCTTTCCTGCACAGCTTGGGAGCGTGTCACTCGATACCTTTTATCGTGCCATCAACAAAGTCTCGCGCTCGTTGATTCGCACCGATGCAGACGAAGTAACCTACAACCTGCACGTCATCATTCGCTTCGAACTCGAACTCGAATTACTCGAGGGTACGTTGGCTGTCAAAGACTTGGCTGGTGCCTGGAAAGAACGCTACGCAACGGTGCTCGGCATCGAACCGCCGAATGACAAAGATGGCGTGTTGCAAGACGTGCATTGGTACGCAGGTGGTATTGGCGGCTCATTCCAAGGGTATACCATTGGAAATGTGATGTCTGCCCAAATCTATGCGGCAGCAATGGCTAGTAATCCTGCCATTGCAACCGATATTGCAGCTGGCAATTATCGCTCGTTGCTGGCATGGTTGCAGACCAACCTCTATGCGACAGGGCGGCGCTGGGATGCGCCTGGGACGCTCAAACGCGTCACAGGTCAGGACTTGACGGTGGCACCCTATTTTGCCTACCTCAAGGCAAAGTACGGCGAACTGTACTCACTATAATCTCATGAAACAATCGTACACCCACCCACGTCAGATAAGTGGGTGTGTGTATTTGTGTTGAAAGGAACAAATTATGACAAGATTTGAAGGAATACTGTTAATCGTGTTGACACTCGTCGCTGCGGTGGTTGGCAGTGCGTTGCCACAACTGCTCGCA
>JBKCGB010000219.1:0-28519 GCA_046303375.1 Roseiflexaceae bacterium | reverse complement strand
GTCTATAGCGCCAGCCACGCCGTGTTGCCGCATATGCTGTCGCAGGGGAGTGGCAACATCATCAACCTGGCGTCGCCCCATTCGTTTGCCACCACCACCAACATTGCGGCCTACGCCGCCGCCAAAGGTGGTGTGGTGGCGCTCACACGCCAGATGGCCATGGACTACGGACGCAAGGGTGTGCGCACCAACTGTGTGGTACCCGGCGCAATCGACACTCCCATGCTCCGATCCGACATAGCCCACGGCGCCGACTGGGAAGCCAGCCTGCGCGGCTGGGAGCGCACCCAGCCCATCGGGCGCCTCGGCCAGCCCCACGATATCGCCAAGGTCATCTGCTGGCTGGCCAGCGATGATGCCAGCTTCGTACTTGGTGCGGCCATCCATGCCGACGGTGGATTGTTGGCACAGCTTCCGCCCTAATTTGTAGCAAAAGGATTAGCCATGTACGGCGTTACCCCCGACAAACTCACACGCATCACTGCCACGCGTGTGACCACCCCACTCACCATTGACGGCAATCTGAGCAAGCCGGCATGGCAACAGGCAGCCCGTTCACCGCGTTTTGTGGATATGGTCAGTGGCGAGCCGGCCTACTACGATACCCGGGTAGCCTGCCTCTACGACGATACCCACTTCTATGTGGGGTACTGGGTCGAAGAGCCCTTTGTGACGGCCACCATGACCGAGCGCGACAGTTTCATCTGGTTCGACAACGACGTCGAGCTTTTTATTGGTGGTGATGATTGCTACTACGAGCTCGAAATCAACTCGTTTGGCACCGTCTATGAGGCATTCTTTATCTGGCAGGATGCGCACCGCCGTGGCGGGCGCTTCGATACACCGCAGTTTGATTTGTACAGCCGCAACGTCGATCTGCTGGCGGGGTTCCAAGACGGACGCTTTGGCAAACACCCACGCGGACGCCGCTGGGGCTTCCTCGACTTCGACATGCCCGGATTGCGCACCGGCGTACAGGTACAAGGCACCATCAACAATAACAGCGACATCGACAAGGGCTGGAGCGTCGAGATTGCTATCCCGTGGCAAAGCCTCGCGTTTATGTTCACAGAAGGGGTACTCCCCCCTGTGTCAGGGCGCGAGCTGCGCTGCGATTTTTCGCGCTTTGAGGCATTACGCCTACATGGGGCGCCGTTGCCACAAAATCCAGGCTGGGCACTCAATGCACATGGCGTCTATGATTCGCATATTCCCGAGAGCTTTAGTATCGTCGAATTTCGCTAGACGCAGGAGCGGGCAGATTTCCCAGCTGACCGCTCCATCACTACCAATGAGAATGTTCTTTATTTTTTCATCAATTTCCCTATTGACACTAGGATAATCTGTGGTAGTCTATATATCCGCCCATAAAGAGGAGGTGGCATGGACCACGCACTGGTTTGCTTTCGTGATGGTACCAAGGCAACGAAGTCGTACGTCGCATTCTGTGTGTCGCAAATCCAACAAATGGTGCAAAGCACCGACGCCTGGCCACTCGTCATGCATCTCATCGAGATGAGCCAAGAGAACCAGGTGACCACGTTCGAACAGTTTAGCAAGGCCTACATCCAGCAATTGGGAAAGTTGGGAATTCTTAAAAAGACGAGTGCTGGATACGTTCTCCAACCGGTGTTCCGCCAGGTGTTGCTCGAGGCAGAGCAGCAAAACACCATTTACACGACCATTTACGACAAGCTGGTCTACAACCGCAATCCGGCTGCCAAACCAGAGGTCGAGGACGGCGCCAACAAGCCAGAAGGCATCGAGGCCATCGAAGACGCCGAAGAGGCGTCCGGCACCGAGGAAATCATGATGACGCTGGGACGATCACCGGTCTTCAAGCGCCTCAAGTTCCAATTCGTCTACTATGACCCCAAATCGGGGAAGTACAGCGACATCGAGTACAAGCCCGATGCTGAGTTTGCCATCCCCGCACCCATCCTGGATTACCTGCGCACCTTGGAATAGCAGGTACACGATAGATGCCACACCAGCAATGCCGGTGTGGCATCGCCCAAAAATCTGCTTTGACAAACCACCATGCAATCGTGTATATTACTTGCGTGGTGCATGCGCCGATGTGGCGGAACTGGCAGACGCGCTACGTTCAGGGCGTAGTGAGGGTGACCTCGTAAGAGTTCGAATCTCTTCATCGGCACCACGTTTGTAATGGGGTATTGTATAACGGTAGTACGCTTGATTCTGGATCAAGTAGTTGAGGTTCGAATCCTTGTACCCCAGCCAATCAGACCCGTAGCCAACATGGCTACGGGTCTATGTGTGTCATGGTGGGCATTCCTGCTTGTATATGCAACAGCGAAACACGCTAGCGCCCAGCGCGGTGTGCGTAGCGGTGGTGGCATTACCCCACGTGCTTTTGTGCAAAACTCAGTTTGACAAACACCCTGCGAAATGCGTATAATGTCGTTCAGTGCCGAGGTGGCGGAATTGGCAGACGCGCTAGTTTGAGGGGCTAGTGGGAGTCAAATCTCGTAAGGGTTCAAGTCCCTTTCTCGGCACCATACCCCTGATACCATCAGGTGCGGGCGATTAGCTCAGTTGGTAGAGCACCTCGTTTACACCGAGGGTGTCGGCGGTTCGAGTCCGTCATCGCCCACCAGCGTATCACAAGCCAAGTTAGCTCAGTTGGTAGAGCGCATGTCTGAAAAACATGAGGTCGCCGGATCGTGCCCGGCACTTGGCACCAACCAAACAGCCAGCGTCATGCTGGCTGTTTCGTCTATGGGGAGGTCGCATAGTGGTCTAGTGCGCGGCACTGGAAATGCCGTACAGCTCCGGCTGTCGAGAGTTCAAATCTCTCTCTCCCCGCCACGCCTTCACCCCCGTCCCGCAGTATGCGGGACGGGGGTCGTGTTTATGCCACCAGCGTCGCCACTGCCGTCACCATGCGCGCAATCTCGGCCTCGTCGTTGTAGTAGTGGACTGATGCGCGCACCACCATATCGAGCTGGCGGGCTTCCATGTCGTAGCGCGTACCAAAGGGCGAAGACGTCGTCACGTTGATGTGTTGTGCCGCCAGCGCAGCCATGATATCCGCTGCCGCCACATGTGCATGGCGGAACGACACAATCCCACACGGCTGTGGACCAAGGTCACAGATCTGCACCCCAGGAATATCTGCCAGCCGCTGGCGCAACATATTTCCTAGGGCATACACGCGTGTACCGATGGCATCCATACCCCACGCTAGTGCATAGTCAATGGCAGTGGCCAAGCCGATTTTGCCCGCATAATTGCTCTCCCAATTCTCGAAGCGCCGTGCATCTGTACGAACCGTATAGTGGTCACGCGCATCCCAGGTGGCCGCATGCACATCGAGCATGGGCGGCACCAGATCAGCCATTGTCGTCTGACGCACATACACAAAGCCTGTCCCACGCGGCCCACGCAGATATTTGCGCCCCGTCGTCGTGAGCATATCGCAGCCAATCGCCTGTACATCGACGGGGAATTGCCCTACCGATTGGCATGCGTCGAGCAAAAAGGGAATCCCTGCATCACGCGTCACCGCCCCAATCGCCGTCGCCGGATTTACCAAGCCACCGTTGGTGGGCACGTGAGTCACCGCCACCAGTTTGACCCGGGCGTCGAGCATGTGCGCCAAAGCGGTCACATCCACCTGCCCGGTATCATCACATGGGATCACGTCGATGACTGCACCGGTGCGTTCAGCAACCTGCAAAAACGCAATCACGTTGCTCACATATTCACTGCGTGATGTCAGGATGCGGTCACCCGGTTTGAACGTAGCGGCCAGCCCATAGAAGAGCAGATCCCAGCCGCGGGTGGCATTTTCGACAAAGGCAATCTCAGCAGGTTGGGCGTTAATCAGGCGCGCCGCACTGGTGTAGGCAGCAGCCAATGCCGGCGCATAGACATCAGCTGTCTCATAGCCACCATACAAGGCTTCGTGATGCAGATACTGTTGGGTGGCCGCAAGCACAGGTTGTGGCATCAAGGCTGCCCCCGCATTGTTGAAGTGCAGCACATGCGCCACCCCTGGGGTATCACGACGGGCACGGATGAGGTCAAAGCGTGGTGGCATCACAATCTCCTGTTGATATGCATCGGTACGGCTTGATTTCTGCTATGATAATGCACGTATCATTTAATAAAAGGTTAACACATGGAACGCCAGGCAGGGTTTCTCGCCGTGATGCGCTACCGCGACTTCCGCCTTTTGTGGACCGGGCAGCTCATCTCAATCATTGGCTCACAGATGCGCTTGGTTGCCGTCGATTGGCAGGTCTACGAAATCGCCACCAAACAGGGTATCCAACCCGCACTCGCGCTCGGGTTTATCGGGCTCATGCGCCTCATCCCCATGACACTTAGTGCACTCTTTGCTGGAGTAGCAGCTGACCGCTTCGACCGCCGCTACGTGATTGTGGTCACGTCGTTCATCGCCTTGTTTGCATCCGTTGTGCTTGCCATTGCTGGGAGCATGGCCAATCCCGTGCTGTGGCTTGTCTACGCCATGGTGGTGGTCACCGCCATCGCCAACGCCTTTGAAATGCCTGCACGCCAAGCCTTAATTCCCTCGCTCGTACCACCTGATCATCTATCACAGGCCATGAGTGCCGGTATTGTATCGTGGCAACTTGGTACCGTGCTTGGCCCATCAATTGCGGGTATTTTGATTGCATCACTGGGAGTCGTGCCACTCTTTTGGATTGATGCAGCCACCTATCTCGCCGTCGTCTATGCTGCCATCAATATCAGCCCACCGGCAAAACCAACCACTGCACGCCCACCGGTGCGCCTCGCCGATGCCTTGGATGGACTAAAGTTTGTCTTCAAAAGCAAAGTCATCGCATCGACGATGATCCTTGACTTTTTTGCCACCTTTTTTGGCGCAGCCACCACATTGATGCCCATCTTTGCCAATGATATCTTGGGGGTCGGTGCCCAGGGCTATGGCTTCATGCGGGCTGCCCCCGCCGTTGGTGCGTTTGTGGCTGCACTCTTTCTCACATCACGCAAAATCCGCAAGCAAGGCCCCGTGTTGTTGGTAGCAGTGGCTATTTTTGGGCTCGCTACTGCGGTTTTTGGTGCCTCTACGTGGTATCCGCTCACGCTCGTGGCACTCGCCATTACCGGTACCGCCGATACCGTCAGTATGGTCATTCGCGGTACGTTACGTCAACTCCTCACCCCTGATGAGCTCCGTGGGCGCATGACCGCCGTCAACATGGTATTTGTGGCGGGTGGACCACAGCTAGGTGAGTTTGTAGTAGGCTTGACCGCGAGTATCATCGGCGCACCATTGGCCGTGCTGATTGGGGGCATCCTGTGTATTGGCGTGGTCGCAGGGACTGCCGCCAAAGCCCCTGAGCTTAGAGCACTCGATACTCCAGAACCGCTCCCACGCGGATAACCGACTACGAGACGAGGGGAGTACTATTTATATAACTCCCCTCGTTTTGCACATATATACACGATGTATGTATTTCTGTTTTTTCGCATATAAAAGACGTAATTCGCTGTTTTTTGACTATAAATCACACATACAGACACTGCATAACCATATATATTTTGCCGTATACTAGCAATGTCTCCATCGGTATCTCTGTAGACCGTTGACGAAAGGAAACGCCAATGACGTCCCGTTTCACCAAGCCTGACACGTCGTGGTTTGCCCACGACCGCTTCGGCATGTTCATCCACTGGGGGTTGTACGCGCTACCGGCGCGCCACGAGTGGATCCGCAACTACGAGCAGATTAGCAATGCCGACTACCAGAAATTCTTTGACCACTTCAATCCCGACTTGTTTGACCCCAAAGAGTGGGCACGCCGTGCCAAACAGGCTGGCATGCAATATTTCGTCATCACCACCAAACACCACGAAGGCTTTTGTTTGTGGCCGACACAGCACACCGACTACTGTGTAACCAACACGCCCTACCGCAAAGACTTAATCCGGGCCACGGTGGACGCCTTTCGTGCCGAGGGCATCAAAGTAGGCTTCTACTACTCGCTCATCGACTGGCATCACCCCGAATTCACTATCGACAAGCTGCACCCCATGCGCAACAACGCTGCTGAGCGTGCCAAAAACCCGATGCGTGACATGCGCAAATATGCCAAGTACATGCGCGACCAGGTGCTCGAATTATGCACGCAGTACGGCAAAATCGACCTCTTTTGGTTCGACTTTTCGTACCCGGGCGAAGACGGCAAGGGGCGCAACGACTGGGAGTCTGATGAGTTGTACGCCATCGTCAACGAGCTCCAGCCGCACGCCTTGGTCGACAACCGCCTCGACCTGCCCGATGTGGGTGACTTCGTCACACCCGAGCAGTTCCAGCCGGCTAGCGGCTTCAAGGATGTCAACGGCAACCCGATTGTGTGGGAGGCGTGTCAGACGTTTAGCGGCTCGTGGGGCTACTACCGCGACGAGCACACCTGGAAGAGCGTGGACCTGCTCATTCGCATGCTCGTGGATGGCGTCAGCAAGGGTGGCAACCTGCTGCTCAACGTGGGACCAACAGCACGTGGGCTCTTTGACCAGCGCGCCATCGATCGCCTCGAGGGCATGGGCAAATGGATGGCGCTCAACAGCCGCTCCATCTATGGCTGTGGGCCAGCCCCGGCACAATTCACCACGCCCACCGATTGCCGCTACACCTACAACGCCCAGACCAATACACTCTACCTGCATATTTTTGCCTGGCCGTTCCGTGACATTTACTGTCCGGGGCTGGCTGACCATATCAAGTATGCGCAATTTTTGCACGACGGCAGCCAGGTCCATTTCGGGCAAGTGCACGAGGCTGGTTGGGCCGGCATGGGTGGCAATGCTGACTTCCCGGTGGCCATTCAGGTGCCCATCGTCAAGCCCGATGTGGCGGTGCCTGTCATCGAGATTTTCTTGAAGTAACGGCGGTATCTGATTCCACGACAAAAAGGGGTGTCATGGCATGCGGGAACCCATGCCATTCGAATGACGTGGGGGCGCTATACAATAACGCCCCCTGCGCATCGATGTCCATCGATGTTCCTCATATGTCTAAACCTGACATACATACACAAAAGTCATATAATAGACGCATATCATCAATGTTAGGGTCGCACACCATGAGCATTCACCCATCAGCAACTCTCATGCCAGGCGTTTACATCGAACCTGGCGTCACCATCGGCGCCAATGTGACCATCGGTGCCAACACGGTCATTCTGGCACCGGTGCGCATCGAAGCCGACACCTGGATTGGTGCGAATGTGACCATCAGTGGCGAGATTGTGGTCGGTGGTCGCTCACAAATCAATCACGGCGCGGTCGTCACCAGCTCGGTGCCACCCAAAGCGATGGTGATGGGCAATCCGGCCAAAATTGTCGGCTATGTCGACACGCCACTCTACGAAACAGGGCATGCGCAAGCCCGCACCACCACCACCACTATCACCCCCAGCGATGTCAAAGGGGTGGCGCTCTACAACCTGCGCTTTGTACCCGACATGCGTGGCGCCTTGTCGGTGGGTGAGTTCCTGCGCGACATCCCATTTGCGCCGTTGCGCTATTTTTTGGTGCTAGGGGTACCCACTGCCGAGACGCGCGGCGAGCATGCGCATATTGCCTGCCACCAGTTTCTCATCGCGGTGACCGGCAGTGTCTCGGTGGTAGCAGATGACGGCAGCAATCGCCAAGAATTCATCCTCGACAAACCACAGATCGGCCTCTACCTGCCACCACTGACCTGGGGCATCCAGTACCGCTATTCGCACGATGCCGTGTTGCTGGTCTTTGCATCCGACTACTATGATCCCGACGATTATATTCGTGATTATCGTCAGTTTGTTGACTATGTAAAAAAACACCCCACCACACACACCTAAGCCACACCACCGCACCAAATAGATCTCCCCCACACCTCTTGCACGGGGTGTGGGGGAGATTGTGGGGTTGATAGCACCTACCGCGGTGTGCCACGGGTGCGCACCATGTGCGCCGCATTCTATACGCCGGTACGATACCCCTGCGGGTGGGTGCGGTGCCATTCCCATGCGCTGCCAATGATCTGGTCGATATGCGGGTATTGTGGCTGCCAGCCCAATTCGGCGCGAATTTTGGCGGCTGACGCAATCAGCACCGCCGGGTCACCTGGCCGGCGCGCCCCAATCGTGCACGGGATAGCATGACCGGTAATACGGCGCGCCGCTTCGACCACCTCTAGGTTGGTAAAGCCGTCACCGTTGCCCAGATTGTATTTGCGACTACCAAGGCGCACAATCCCGTCCAACGCCAAGATGTGTGCGCTGGCCAGGTCGACAATATGCACGTAGTCACGCACGCAGGTGCCATCACGCGTCGGGTAATCACCCCCAAAGAGGGTAATCGACTCGCGTTGGCCGAGCGCCACTTGCAGCACCACGGGGATGAGGTGCATCTCGGGCGTGTGGTCTTCACCACGGTTCGGTGTCCCACCGGCGGCATTAAAGTAGCGCAGACAGGCATATTTGATGCCATAGATGCGCTCGTACCAGTGCAACGTGCGCTCGAGGATATATTTGGATTCGCCGTAGGGCGAGCCGGGGACGATTTTGTTTTCAGGCTCGATGGGCATCGACTCCGGCTCGTCGAAAAGATTGGCCGTCGACGACACGATGATGCGCCCCACACCGGCTTTGGCGGCAGCATCAATGAGGTTGACCCCTGCCACCGTATTGTCGCGCAGGTACTTGGCCGGGTGTTGCATGCTTTCGCCGACCAGCGTATACGAAGCGAAGTGCATCACGGCATCGATGCCCTTGTGTGCGGCAAACAGCTGCGTGCACGTCTCTGCATCCAGCAAATCGCCTTGGATGAATTGTGCATCGGCGTGCACCGCCTCACGATGCCCTTGATAGAGATTGTCGACCACAACCACATCATGACCAGCAGCAATCAATTCGGCTGTTGCCACACTCCCAATATACCCGGCGCCACCAGTTACGAGCACTTTCACCGTATTGCTCCTCTCGTATCAATAATAACGGGTGACATGCACACGACGGCACATCACCCATTGATGTCGTATTGTCGCTGTGCATGCTACTTGTCAGGCATCAACACCAGTTTGTAGCCAAAACCACGCACCGTGACGAGATATTTTGGTTGGGCCGGATCGATTTCGATGCGCTGGCGTACGCGATAGACGAGTGCATCAATGGCATTGAAGTCGTAGACCTCGTAGTCCCAAATCGCTTTGGCGATTTCTTCTTTGCTGATGACATGTGATTGCTTGCGATAGAGCAGGTGCAACAGTTGGAATTCTTTGACGGTCAAGGGAGGATCGAGCAGTACACCCTTGATTTTGACCGTTTTGGCGTCATCATCGATCTCGATATCGCCTTCGATGACGGGTGCACGTGGCTTAAACGTAAACACTGGTACACTCCCCTGCTGCGTCGCCTCAGGGTCAATAAAGACAATCTCACTAGCCGCAATTACAATGATGTCATCGCTATTCAGCCGATACAATTCGGCAATGACTTCACCATTCACGTAGGTGCCGTTGGTACTTTTTAGGTCGCGTACGACATAGCCTTGCTCGTCACGCTCGAGGGTGGCATGGCGTCGTGATGCCAATGGATGCGATATCACGATGTCGTTTTGTTGGTCACGCCCAATCGTAATCACATCACGATGCCATTCAATTTGTACTTCGGCCGACTCTGGGTGACGAATCCGCAATAGGGGTACGGGGTTCGCATTCATTTGGCCATCCTCCTATCACCGACGCTACAGCACACGTAGAGGAATATGTCGCGATGAGGGTATACACCCATGTGGTACAATAGGTTCACTCTAGCGGATTATACCATACCGCTTTGACAGGGAGCAGAAAATACTGTGTTGAATTTGGTTGGGCGGCGTATCAATCGCTACAAAATCGTGGCGGAAATCGGCCGTGGTGGCATGGCTCGTGTCTATCGTGCCATCGATAGTGTACTAGGGCGGCAAGTAGCACTCAAAGTCTTGGCTCCCCAACTCGCCAGCGATCCCGAGTTTTCGGCGCGATTTCGCCGCGAAGGCAAAATCGTCGCTGCGCTGCAACACCCGCACATTGTCACGTTGTTTGATGTCGGCGAAACCGACGGTATCCAATATTTGGCCATGGATTTCATCGATGGGCGTAGCATGTATGCGGTCATCCGCGAACGTGATGCGCTCCCGGGCGAGACCGTGGCGGTCATCATTCGTGCGGTGGCCTCAGCCCTCGACTATGCACACAGCCGCGGAGCCATCCATCGCGATGTCAAGCCACAAAACATCCTCGTTGACACCAATGGACGCATTCTGCTCACCGATTTCGGTATTTCACTCTCGAGTGACGAAGAAGCAGGGCGGCTCACCCGTACCGGGTTGTTCATGGGTACGCCCGAATACATGTCACCAGAGCAGGTGTCTGGGACAAACGTTGATTATCGTACCGACCTATATTCATTGGCGGTAACCGCCTATGAGCTGTTTAGTGGCGATATCCCGTTTCGTGGCAATACGCCCGATTTAATCGTGGCCCATGCCCAAAAAATCGCCCCACCACTCCAAGCAGACAAACTTGGACTCCCCGAGGGATTGATTGCCGTGATGGCCAAGTCGCTCGCCAAAAACCCCGATGATCGCTATCAAAGTGGTGCTGAGTTCAGTGACGCCATTGATGCCGCATTTGCACAGCTCCCGAGTACAACGCTCGCCAACACACTGGTTGCTGGCTTGGCAACACCGAGTGGCGCCTCACCCAAGGTGACACAATTCATCGAATCCGACGAGGGTGCAGCCACCAACCCGACCACACCCACCACAGGCACTGGTGGTTCGACTCAGCCCCGCCGACGCAACATGCTCGAGGCACGGAGTAATGTGCCGTACCGACCGCCAACACGCATGCAAGGCATCCCCCTCAACTTTATCCTGCCGATTGGCATTGGGCTGATTGTCACATTTTTACTGCTGATCAACACCACATTTGCGCCGGGGAACAGTACCACGGCGACGCCGCAAGCCAGCGTTGTTGCTACCGCGTCCATGAGCACGACACCCGATGCCACGCCATCGCTGACATCCACACAGACACCCGTGCTCGTCATCATCATCCCCACAGACACCGTGGTTGTGGCGACCAATCGGCCACGTGCGACGCGCACCGCTCCACCCGTACCCGCCACCAATACGGCGGTACCCGCCACGGCCATACCCGCCACCGCTACTGCTATCCCAACAAATACCGCATCAGCAACGCTGACAGCAACCATTACACTTACCAATACACCCTCAAATACGGTCACACCATCGATCACATTGACCCCGTCCAATACACGTACGCTGACGGTATCGCCGACGCTTGTGCCTTCGGCGACGAGCAGTGCGACCAGTGTGCCACCAACCAACACCGCGCTGCCGGCCACGGATACACCGCAACCAACGGCCACCCCATGATTGCACTTCCCGGCGCATTGCAAGTTTCACTGCGCACCGCACTCCACCAATATCCCACAGCCACGTGGAGTGCGGCTGCCCAGGCCTTGAGTCAGCGCTACCGTGGACCTCGTGATGGCAGCGTATTGGTGCGCAATGCGCTCGATGCACTGGCATACACTGCACTCATCATGCCGGCCACCTATGCACAGCTGTATGGCGCATTTGCCCAGATTACCCCACATCACCCCTGGCAAGCCACGTCACTGCTCGATCTCGGCAGTGGACCGGGTACCACGAGCTGGGTTGCGCATCAGTTTTGTACGACCCTACAACACATCACCGCCATCGAACGTGACCCCTACCTCCAAGAGGTGGCACGCACACTCGCCAGCGAGCACACGCTGCCACCGACCACGTATATGTCTGCTGATATCACCACACACGCTGACTGGACAGCGCACGACATCGTGGTGATTGGTCATGTGCTCAACGAACTCAACGCCGCTCAGCGTGCGCACGTTATCAGGCAAGCCTGGCAGGCCACGACGCAGCTACTGCTCATCGTAGAGCCAGGTACACCGGCATTTTTCCCGATTATCAAGACTGCACGTCAGCAGCTCATTGCTGCAGGAGCCCACGTCATTGGGCCGTGTACACACCACCATGACTGCCCCCTACCAGCAGATCAGTGGTGCCATTTTGGGCAAAAAATTGCCCGTCCCGAGGGACAACGTGCGGCACGTGGCAGTGAACTTGGTTGGGAAGAAGCCAAATTCACCTATGTGGCATGTAGCCGCACCCCTGCCACCCACCGCGGGATGCGCATACTTCATGACCCCATGCGTGCCAAAGGCAGTATTGATGTGGTAGGATGTGATACTAGTGGGATTCATACACACCGCGCCTTGAAACGTGACACTCAGCGTTATGCTGTGTTTCGGCGTACACAGTGGGGCGGATTCATCGCAGCACCAAAGGAAGACACATGACAACAACCATTGGCATCATCGGCTGTGGCAACATCAGTAGCATCTACCTCAAGAACTGTCACCAGCGCTTTCGTGGCTTGACGGTGGCCGCCGTGGCCGACATCAACCTGGCGAGTGCCAAAGCTCGCGCCGAAGAATTCGGTATCGCCAAAGCCTGTAGCGTCGAAGAGTTACTCGCAGACGCAACCATTGACATCGTCATCAATCTCACCATCCCTGCTGCACACGGCGAAGTCGCCCTCAAGGCAATCGCCGCCGGCAAATCCGTCTACAACGAAAAACCCCTTGCGGTGGCCCGCACTGATGCGCAGCAGATGTTGAGCAACGCCAAAGCCAAAGGAGTACGTGTCGGGGGCGCCCCTGATACCTTCCTGGGGGCTGGGCTACAGACCTGCCGCAAGCTCATCGATGACGGTTGGATTGGTCAACCGATTGGCGCCACGGCGTTCATGATGGGACGTGGTCCAGAAAGCTGGCATCCTAATCCTAATTTCTTTTATCAGCCAGGGGCTGGTCCCATGTTTGACATGGGTCCCTACTATTTGACCGCATTGGCCACCCTGCTCGGTCCAGTCACGCGCGTGAGTGGTTCAGCGCAGATTTCGTTTGCAGAACGCACCATCACCAACACCATTCAGTATGGTCAGAAAATTACCGTGAATACGCCGACCCACGTCGTCGGTGTACTTGATTTCGCCAAAGGTGGCGTCGCAAGCATCATCACCAGCTTTGATGTGTGGCATAGCACATTGCCATGGCTTGAAATCTATGGGAGCGAAGGTACCATGCTGGTCCCCGACCCCAACAACTTTGGTGGTGCAGTCAAGGTGCGCCGTGGTGGCGACGAGCATTGGCGCGAAATGCCGCTCAGTCACAGTTTCGCCGAAAACAGCCGAGGCTTGGGCGTACTCGATATGGCAGTGGCCATCAAAGAAAACCGCCCGCATCGCGCATCCGGCGAGCTCGCTTACCACGTACTCGACATCATGCACGCCATCCATGATTCCTCACGCGATGGCAAGCATATCCTGCTCAGTAGCGGACCAGATCGCCCCGCAGCCATGCCCATGGGGCTCGATGACCGCGGCTTCTAGTGCACACGCAGCCGGCACTGCCCTGGTGCAGTGCCGGCTCATTTCATACCGAGATACCACTCATGCACCTGCACCACGTCACCATCCACGTAACGCAACTCTCACAGACCGTTGATCTGTTGTGTGATTTTGGCTTCGTGTGTGTGCACCACACCGCAGCATCGGCCTGGATACAAGCCCCCAATGCCTACATCCATGTCATCGCAGATACGCACATCACGCCACACGATTATCCATTCACTGATGGTGGCATCAGCCACATCTGCATTCAGACCCCCGACATGCGCCAAGCGCTGCACGTGTTGCAGCACCACGGTGCCCGACCACTATCTGCTCCGATCAATTTGGGTACTGGGCATTGGTACCTGTATGCACGGCTCCCTGATGGTGACATCATCGAAATCGAGGGTGTGCCATATGCACCAGCAGGTACCACACCGTGGCTCGCACATGTGGCGTTGGTGAGCACAAACGTGACCCGCTTGACCGATTTTTATCGCCAACTGACACAGGGTACGGTGCGTGGTGGGCACACGGTTGGACCCAATCCACGGTTCGATACGGGGCTACAGCTGCAGCACGCACAGATGATTCCGTGTTGGGTGGTGGGAGGCAACCTCACCATCGAGTGCTGGCAATTTCTCAATCCACCCAGCCAAGCGCGCCGTACGACTCCGTATGCATACCGAGCGATTGGGTTTGTCTGTGCTGACCCACATACACTCGGTCAGCAGGCCATCAGCTACGGAGCGACCCTGGTGGCGACGAATGATGAGGGCGTACACCTGCATGACCCAGATGGCAACAGCATCTCACTCACGCATGTGCATGCGGTGGCACCCGACATCGCCACCTATACCGACCCACACATCATCGCACGCATCAATGCGCACTGGCAACCACTCGACCCACAACACACATGGGAGGCAACACATGGCTAATCTCACCGGTCAAGTTGCATTGGTCACAGGGGCGGCACGGGGCATTGGGGCGGCTATTGCCCACACCCTCGACGCACACGGGGCGCAGGTGGTGCTAGTGGATTTGCCTGGGCATACGCCAGATATCAGCACGTTCCGCCAACCTCCTATGCTGTGTACTGGCGATGTCAGCAATGCGCATGATTGGCAGACGTGGCTGGCACACGTCAGCGCACAGACTGGGCGCCTCGATATTGTGGTCAACAACGCGGGGATTAGTGGCCCCGTTGCGCCACTCCACGAATACCCCGATGACGCCTTTGAACGAGTCTTTCAAGTGAATTGTACGGGTGTCTTTTTGGGCATCAAATATGCCAGTCAGCTGATGCGTGCCCAGCAACGCTCGGGATCGATTATCAACATCGCTTCCAATGTGGGCTTAATGGGCAGCCCCAACGTCATCGGCTATGCGGCCAGCAAACATGCCGTCATCGGACTGACCAAGTCGGCCGCCAAGGGTTTGGCTGCCTACGGTATCCGCGTGAATGCGGTCTGCCCAGCCCCCACCGACACTGACATGGTGCGACAGCTTGAGCGCCGTAGTGCACAGCCTGAAGCGGTCAAACAGGCACTCGTGGCACACACGCCCATGCAACGCTATGCCGACCCCAGCGAAATCGCAGCCGCTGTGCTTTTTTTGGCGAGTGCAGATGCCAGTTTTATCACTGGTGTCAGTCTCCCCGTTGATGGTGGATCTGTCGCCTAGCGGTGCTTCTGTGGTACACTGTCCACACAGCAGAGCGATGCTACACTTCGTCCTTCAGGTACACCGCCACGGTGGCGCGATGTGGCGTGTAATCGCACCACACAGAAATGGCATACCCCCATGATTACCACGGATGTCCTCATCATCGGTTGTGGGATTGCTGGAGCTGCCGCAGCGCTCAAATTAGCGCAAAATCCTCACTGTCGTATCATCGTCATCACCCGTGAACCTGACGCCCACGAATCCAACACGCGCTGGGCTCAAGGCGGTATCATTCACCTCGGTCCCGACGACGATGCCGATCTACTCACCCACGATATTGTGACTGCAGGGGCTGGCGCCACCCTGCCTGCTGCCGCTCGTATACTCGCCGAAGAGGGTCCACCACGCCTCGAACACCTCTTGATGCAGGTGGCACCTGTCGCATTTGACCGCAACACGGATGGATCTCTCATCTACGGCAAAGAAGCCGTGCATTCACGCCGCCGGATTCTGCATGTGGGCGATCATACCGGGCAGAGCATCATGCAGGCGTTGGTCGCAGCCATGCGACGCACCACCAATATTGAGCTCCTCACCAATGTGACAGCCGTCGATCTCATCACGTATCCGCACCATTCACGCAACCCGCTCGATACCTATCAGGCAGTGCGATGTTTTGGCGCCTATATTTTTGATCGTGTACACCAGCGCACCCACCGTATCATCGCCAAAAGTACTATCCTCGCTACTGGTGGGCTTGGGCGCATCTTTCGGCATACGTCTAATCCGGTGGGGGCGCGTGGTGATGGATTGGCCATGGCGAGCAGGGCGGGAGCTCGGATTATCAACAGCGAATACATTCAGTTCCACCCCACCACATTAGCTGCACCTGGTGCCGAGGGATTTTTGATTAGTGAAGCGGTGCGCGGTGAAGGAGGCAAATTACTGACACCCGCTGGTGAGCCATTTATGCACCGCTATGATCCACAGTGGAAGGAACTCGCACCACGCGATGTGGTATCGCGTGCCATCCACCACGAAATGGAAAGCAATGGGTATCCTTTTGTGCTCCTCGACATTGCGAGTGCCATGCCTGCAGTAACACTTAAAGCACGCTTCCCGACCATCTATGCAACCTGCCTCAAGGCGGGTATCGACATCACCAACGAGCCGATTCCCGTGGTTCCTGCTGTGCACTACTCGTGTGGTGGGGTGGCCGTATCAACATGGGGCGAAAGCACCATCCAGCACCTCTATGCTGTTGGTGAAGTCGCCTGTACCGGCTTGCACGGTGCCAATCGGCTTGCAAGCACATCCCTGCTCGAGGGTGTGGTCTTTGGAGAGCGTGCTGCCGAGCATATTGCCGCCAATATCACGCACATCACGCCACCACATGGCGACGAAATCCCTGTATGGGATGAGTCTAACTCGACCCAAGACGCTGACCCAGCACTCATCAACGGTGACATGCAGGCCATCCAAAACATCATGTGGCATTATGTGGGCTTGGTGCGTTCGGGCAAACGCCTGTCACGGGCTGTGCGTGAATTGCGCCACATGCAAAACGAAGTCGAAACTTTTTACCGGACATCCAAGCTCACAGATGCGCTGATTGGCTTGCGTAATGCGGTGGAGGCAGGCATCGTCATCGCCCAAGCAGCACGCCACAACCGCCAAAGCCGCGGCTGTCATGACCGCGTCGACAGCTCGGACGGGTCACGCACATAGCAATCCCCCGCTGTCGCTGTGGAGCGACAGCGGGGGACAACGAACGACGCCCTAGCTACCCAGCAATCCCAAGTTCTGCTGCACGGGTCGTCAAGGCCGCAATCACGTCTGCAATGAGCACATCCACGTCCACACCCAATCCAGCGGCACCATGCAGGATGTCATCACGGTTGACTGCACGAGCAAAGCCCTTGTCTTTCATCTTTTTCTTGACTGCGGCGACGTCCACATCGGCAATATTTTTGCTGGGGCGTACTAATGCCACTGCCACCACAAAGCTCGACAATTCGTCTACTGCAAACAGCGCCTTTTCCATGGTGCTATCGCGCGTCACCCCAGTGTAGTCAGCATGCGAAAGTATGGCACGGCAAATTTCTTCGCTCCAACCGTGTTCACGCAGCCAACGCACCCCCACGTAGGGGTGGGCATGTTCGGCGACCTCAAGTGATGGATGGCGTTCGTAGTCCATGTCGTGCAGGATGCCAGTCGCTTCCCACACATCAGCATCACCAGCATAGCGTGGGGCAAGATATGCCATGGATGCGGCCACCGCACCACAGTGTTTGCGCAACACATCCGATTTGACCCATTCAGTCAAAATGATGCGGGCTTGGGCAGCTAGACTCATTGCAACGCCTCTTTCTCGGCTACGATGTGGCACGACGGGCATGGAGTGCATGATACAGCACCACCGATCCCGCTACCGCCACATTTAGTGATTGGATATGTCCTCGTTGCGGCAGCTTGATCAAGAAGTCGCAACGCTCACGCGTCAAGCGCGCCATCCCCGTCCCTTCTGAGCCAAGCACCAGTGCCAGTGGCATATCGAGATCCACATCGTCGTACGATTTGGCAGTCGCGTCATCTTCGACACCCACCACCCACACACCATTTTTTTGCAGGCGCTCAATACTCTGTGACAAATTCGAGACCACCGCAATATGCAGGTGTTCCACGGCGCCTGATGATGCATTGACCACCGCCGATGTAATTTCGGCAGCACGACGACCTGGAATAACGACGCCATGTACCCCCACGATTTCCGCAGTGCGCAGCAATGTCCCCAAGTTTTGTGGGTCTTGCAAATGGTCGAGCAACAACATGAAGGGCATTTCGCTTCGTTCTTTGGCCACTGCCAACATCGTTTCGATGTCACTGTACGGGTATTCACCGCACTCGAGCGCCACTCCTTGATGGTTGAGTCCATGCAACTTCTGTTCGAGGATGCGGCGATCGACCATTTCAACGGGCACCTGTTGGGCACCTGCCAGCGCCACTGCATCGGCGAGTGTGCCAATTTGTTGTGCACCATTGGCCACAATCAGGCGCTTCATGCTACGACGATTGGCACGCAACGCCTCACGGACCGCATTGCGGCCATAAATCATCTCGCTCATGGTGTTATAGTCCTAACGCACTTTTGATGCGATCAAAAAACCCTTCATCTTGGGGATCACTGCCATCCGCATTACCACCTGGGCCACCGCGCGGATTGAATGTACGGGCAAGTGCTTCAAACAACAGACGCTGCTCTTCGCTCAACGCATCGGGAATCACCACGCGCGTCACCACTACTTGGTCACCCCGTCCGTTGCCACGCAAGTAGGGAACCCCTTTGTTGCGCAAACGAAAGGTCGTACCATTCTGGATGCCCGCATTGATGCGCACCGTATCGACTCCTTCGAGTGTAGGCACCTGGATTTCTGCACCCAAGGCGGCTTGGGCCACGTTAATCGGTAATTCGAGGACAATGTCGTTGTCTTGACGCCGAAAGAATTCATGTGCTTGAATATCAAAGACCACGTACAGATTACCATTGGGACCGCCACGTGGGCCAGCTTCACCCTCACCCGTCATACGCAGTTGTGCTTGACTATCAATTCCAGCAGGCACATTAATCGTCAATTTGTGGTTTTGGCGCACTCGGCCTTCGCCACGACAATCACGACACGGAATGGCAATCACGGTGCCTTCACCACGACATGCATCACAAGTCGTCACCGTCACCATATTAAAAATCGCCCGCTGACGGACCTCGCCTGTGCCACCACACTTGGTACAGCGTACGGGCTCAGTCCCAGCCTGTGCACCACTCCCCTGGCACGAACCACATCCCTCAAGGCGGCGATATTCGATTTCTTTGGCAGCGCCAAAGACGGCTTCTTCGAAGGTTAATCGCAACGTATACTTGAGGTCTGACCCACGCTGTGGGCCACGACGTGCACCTGCAGCTGCACCCCCAAAAAACGTCTCAAAAATACTCGAGAATGGATCATCACCACCAAACGGATCACCACCACTATACCCACCACCACCCATGGATGGACCGCTATGCCCAAAACGGTCATAAATGGCACGCTTTTCTGGGTCAGACAAGACGCTGTTCGCCTCATTGATTTCTTTGAACTTTGTCTCAGCGTCAGATTCCTTGTTGACATCGGGATGATACTTGCGCGCCAATGCCCGATACGCTTTGCGGATTTCATCAGGCGAAGCATCGCGTGATACCCCCAAAACTTCGTAATAATCACGTTTATTGGTCATGTAGACACCTTGTTTCGCATACCCACTCGTATCTCCTAGTCACTGTCACGCCCACGGCGCAACAAATCGCGCAAACTCAACTTTTTGGCCGGCTCTGGTGCCGCAGTCCGCTCATCAATCACCGGTAATTGTCCTGTTTCGCCCGGTGCTGGCATACTCGTTGGGGCAGGACGGTATTTGTTTTGTAAATCGTGCACTACGATGGTCATCTCAACGATAGCATCACGAATGGCCGTTTCATCACCACGGTCGATAGCACCTTGTGCTACCTTGAGCACAGCTTCGGCAGCGCCCCGTCGTTCCGGGCTAATCGTTTCATCGTTGCGCAGGGCACGTTGTGCATTGTACATCAGCGAATCAATCTGATTTTGCAGTACCAACACATCACGCTTACGCCGGTCATCATCAGCATGGAGCTCAGCTTCACGCACCATCGCATCAACTTCTGCCTGACTCAAGCCCGACGACGCCGTAATCGTAATATGTTGCTCACGTTCGGTGGCTTTATCACGTGCACTCGCATGAATCAAGCCGTCCGCATCGATGTCAAAGGTCACCTCAATCTGTGGCATCCCGCGCGGCGCCGGGGGGATCCCGTCGAGCACAAACGTGCCGAGTGATTTGTTGTGACGCGCCTCGGCACGCTCACCTTGGAGCACATGGATTTCCACCGCATCTTGATTGTCAGCAGCCGTCGAAAAGACTTGGCTTTTGTAGGTGGGCAGGGTGGTATTGCGGGAAATGAGTGGTGTCATTACCCCGCCCGATGTCTCGATACCGAGAGTGAGTGGCGTCACATCGAGCAGGAGAATATTTGCCACATCACCTGCGAGTACGCCCGCTTGGATGGCAGCACCAATTGCTACCACCTCATCAGGGTTGATGCCTTTATGTGGTTCTTTGTTGAAAAAATTCCGCACCGCATCTTGGATGGCTGGCATGCGCGTCTGTCCACCGACCAACACCACCGCATTAATTTCGCTTGCGCGAATCCCTGCATCGAGGAGCGCCTGCCGCACCGGTGTCAATGAACGATCCACCAAATCGGCTGTTATGGCTTCAAGTTTGGCACGACTCAGCTCCACGGTGAGGTGTTTGGGACCACTTGCATCAGCCGAAATAAACGGCAAGTTGATTTCGGTTTTGAGGATACTTGAGAGCTCCATCTTGGCTTTTTCGGCAGCCTCACGCAGGCGTTGCAAGGCGGTGCGGTCACTGGTCAAATCAATGTTCGTCTCTTTTTTGAAGATGTCGAGCAAGTAGTGCACAATCCGCTCATCGAAGTCATCTCCCCCGAGGTGCGTATCCCCATTGGTAGATTTGACTTCATAGACGTCGTCACTCAGTTCGAGAATCGACACGTCAAAGGTGCCGCCACCCATGTCGTAGACCACAATCGTCTGGTGATTGGCCTGGGTTTGGATGCCATAGGCCAACGCTGACGCTGTCGGCTCGTTGATAATGCGCAAGACTTCTAATCCCGCTATACGACTAGCATCTTTGGTAGCTTGGCGTTGTGCATCATTGAAGTATGCGGGCACCGTAATCACTGCCTGCGTTACGACCTCGCCCAGGTATGCCTCGGCATCAGCTTTAAGCTTTTGGAGCACCATTGCCGATATCTCGGGGATAGCATAGTTGCGCCCTGCAAGCGACACCATCACATCTCCGTTATCAGCAGCAGTCAGATGATATGGCACCAGCACTTTGTCACGCTGTACGGTGGCATCACTCAGCTTGCGCCCCATAAAGCGTTTGGCCGAAAAGACCGTCTGCTCGGGATTAACCACCGCCTGCCGTTTAGCGACTTGACCCACCAAGCGTTCACCCGACTTACTAAAGGCGAGCACCGACGGTGTCAAACGTTGCCCCTCTGCATTGGGAATAATCGTTGGCTCACCCCCTTCGATGACTGCTACCACCGAATTCGTCGTACCGAGATCAATCCCTATGACTTTGCCCATATGCCATCCTTCATGTACTTGGCGCCGCAAGTACGCGCTATTGTGCTTGCCCTACTTTGACAATGGCCGGACGCAACACTTTGTCACGCAACATGTAACCACGTTGCAGCTCAGCAACAACCTTACCATCAAGTGCTGCTTCACACGGCTCGTACGCAATTGCTTCGTGCAGATTGGGGTCAAACGGTTGCCCTTCGCTGATAATCGCAGTCACTCCCTCACTATCGAGTAATTGCTGGAGTTTCTGTGGGATCAACTTGAACCCACCATACCACGATGTATCTGCCACCTCAGGCGTCACACTTGCCGTAGCGCGGCTCATGTCATCGACCACTGGCAACAACTTGAGCAACACCGTAGCGGCTGCCCGCCCAATCAACTCGACTCGCTCTGTATCATAACGGCGCTTCAAATTGCGATAATCAGCCGTTGCACGCAAAAATGCGTCCTTGTGCTCGGCAACTTCTTTTTCCAACGCAGCGATACGTTCTTGTGCGTCATTGTGTGCTGGTACCGTTGTCGCATCTGGTGCGTCTGGCGCATCTGCATTCGTATGCATTGATTGATCACTCATGTCGTTGTATCCCTTTTCCACAACTATAACTGTACTTATGAAGCACTCTCGTGCGGTGCACGATCGCCACGTGGTTCACCATGCAATTCACTCACCAAATTACTCATCACTGCCGCAATATACTGCACCGTGGCAATCGCACGTGCATAGGGCATCCGAGTGGGACCCACCACCCCCAGTACACCCACTATCTGATCATCGAGTCCGTAGCGCGCCAACACAATGCTCATCTCACGCATATCGGGCTGTTGATGCTCGTGCCCGATTATTACCTGCACATCGTCACTACGCGTCACCCGCGGGATGTGCGGCACCAGCACTTGCCCACTCTGCACCAACTCCAGCAGGTTTTTTACCCGTTCGGTCTGTGCAAACTCGGGCTGGTTGAGCATCTCTAAAATACCGTCTGCGCGGATGTCGTTGTTGAGCGCCGCCTCGTACTGCACCATCGTGCTATGCAACAATTCCAACACGTGCCGCAACAATGGCACATTCGCATCGTATGCATCAATCTGCTGACGCACCTGTAGCACCATGGCATCACGACAGCGCTCGTTGACGATGGCAGCAACTTGGTTCAATTCGGCTTGGCTATACATCTGATCGAGTCCGAGTGTCACCTGCCGAATCATCCCATCATGCAGTACTATCACGATTAACGCTAAACTATCGTGAATAGAGACCATGTGCATGGTGCGCAACCGTGCCACAGCTGATCGCGGTGGCAACACGACCGAAACGTTGTGGGCATGCCGGGCCATCACCGCACCTGCTAGATGGATCCACTGGTCAAGCGAATTCAATGCCTGATGGAACTGCGTACGGATGTGTTGCTGCTCGTGCGGCGCAAGCACTGGGCGTTCCAACAAGTGCTCAACATAGAACCGATACCCAGCGTCAGTGGGAATCCGCCCCGCCGACGTATGCAAATGTGTCAGATAACCCAGATCCTCTAAGTAGGCAAGTTCGTTGCGGATTGTCGCTGATGAAACCTGTAATCCGTAACGACGCACAAGATGCTCGGAAGCCACAGGCGCAGAGCTCTCTACGTAGGCTTGAATGACGAGTTTGAGAATGTGCCGACGGCGGTCGGTCATTTCGTTGGTCATTGGTGTGACCCTCCTCTGCTTCAATGCCACCCTATCACACAGCATTCCCGAGCATACTGATGCCGGTTCGTATTGTAGCATAAAAGCTTTATAGCATACAATTAAATATGTTTTTATGTCAAATAAGTATATGTTTTTTATATTTTTCTTATACTCACTCAACACCCCCACTATAGCCTGTATAATTGGCTCAATCATCACAGAAACGAGCACTATGACGCACTCACACTCGCACCCGCTCTTTGCAGTGACCGTGGACATGGCGTTATTTGGGTTTGCACAAGACATGCTCCACGTATTGCTGGTACAACGCAAGTATCCGCCGTATGCCGGTGCGTGGGCACTTCCCGGAGGATTTGTGGAGCCCCACGAAGATCTTGCCGCTGCCGCCCTACGTGAGCTCCACGAAGAAAGCGGCATTGTTCCCACTTGGACACAACAACTGCACACATTTGGAGCACCTGGACGTGATCCACGCAGACGCACTATCAGCGTCGCCCATATCGGCATCTGCACGGGGACTCCAGCTGTTGTCACATCCGACGAAACGCCACAAGTCCGCTGGCACCCCGTGTGGCATCCCGTTGCACTGGCGTTTGACCACCGCCACATCCTCGACACCGCAATGGTTGCCCTCCAACAGCACTGTCACGATTTAGCGCGTATCCTCGATTTTTTGCCGGCGCCATTCCATCTGCATAGCGTACATCGCCTCTGCGAGCAAATTTTACACACCACCCTGGATCAAGCACAGTTTGTAAATGCGCTGCACCGCTACCTGGTACAGCACCACTGCACACCCAATCCACAAACGGGGTTGTACGAGCGCCCTCCGTCACTCGTTGTTCCATTTGCGTGGGAATCATTACCCAAGGAGTCACAATGATACAGCTCTATGCCATGGATACCTTTTTTTACACCACGTTGGGGAGCTATGATCTGCTTGCACGGTGTCAGATGCTGAGCGAACTCGGGTATAGCGGAACACATCTGACCGTGTGGAGTACCCGTGCCGAAGACGATATTTCTCGCTTAGCAACCATTCCGAGCCAGCATAAACTCGCTGTCTGTGGCGTATACTTCATGCTTGACATCCTCGATGCCAACAGTGCACAACACACGATCAATCTCATTGCACGTATCCCGATTGCAACCACCATCGAGCTGGCCATTTTGGCGGGTGGTGCCCACCAACACTGTAGCGATGCCTCGTTGGACGCACAGTGTGAGGCGTATGTAGCGCAGATATGCGCAATTGCCACTACCCACGGACATCAGGTAGTGCTCTACCCTCACATTCATTTTTGGCTCGAACGGGTTGAGGATGCAGTACGCATCTGTCAACGCGTCAATCACCCGCGCCTCGGTATTGCGTTTAATGCGTTCCACTGGTATGCAATCGGCGGGCGCGATATCCGCGCCACCATCACACTCATACAACCGTATCTCAGCGCAGTCACTATATGTGGCACACGCATGCTCCCTGCCGGTCACCGCCTGCCTGCGAGTATCGAACTCATCGACGAAGGCGAGTTGGACCTATTCCATCTGCTGTGTGAACTCAAGCGTGTCGGCTATGCGCATCCGATTGGGTTACAAGGATTCGGCATCGGTGGTGACGTCTACAACAACCTGCGTCGTTCACGCATTGCCTTCAATGAACTACTCCAGCGCGTCGCACTCCGCTCGCACTGGGCCCCTATCCATCCACCCGAGCACGTCTAATCGTCATCGTTCGCACGAAAGTGACACGTCATGGAACAACTCATCATCATTGGCGCTGGTCCAGTGGGCACGGGAGCGGCTCGCCATGCCGCGCATGCTGGCATGGCACCGCTCATTATTGCACCATATGAGGGGACACGCGCCGATCACACGGTATGGAGTAGCCACTACGACCAAGGCCGGCTCACACATCGTTCGGCACGCAACGTGACACTTGCCCGGTATGCGCTAGAAGCCATCTCCAACTACCGTGCTATCGAGGCCGAGAGTGGCATCGATTTCTACACGCCCTGTGGTACGTTGTCGCTGAGCCCAGATCCTCGCGGATTCAGCTACACCCAACAACGCGCCGATATCGAGGCCGCCTTGGCATTTACCTATGTCGACTACACACCGGCACAGCTCCACAGTCAATTCCCCGTGTTACGCACAAACCTACCCTACTACGGCATGTACGATGCAGCTCCCTCCGGCTTCATCAATCCTCGTGCCATGGTTGCAGCACAACAAACGTGTGCAATACGGCGTGGTGCACGCCGTATCGATGCCGTAGTCGATCGACTCGACACACATGCAGACTATGTTGAGCTTACCACCACTGCTGGTGACTGCTATAGAGCTGAACGGGTCATTGTGGCTGCAGGTGCCTACAGCGGTTTATATGGTCTGTTACCCACACCCGTAGCACATACCATCAAAAGCGAGTTGATTACGTTGGCCGAAGTAGATGCGCATACTGCCACCACCTGTGCGACACAAGCGATGCCGAGCATGATGATCGATTGCAGCGGGGATATCATCTCGGATGCCTACCTCATCCCACCCGTACAATACCCAGATGGCAAGTACTACTGCAAAATAGGGAGCAATAGCATCCACGATACCTTTTTCGACACAGCACCCGCACTGCATGAGTGGATTGCCAGCGGACATCAAGATGCCACTCATCACGCCCAAATCCGCCTACTCCATGAACTATTCGGTGACATGGAGTGGCGGAGTTTCCACACGTTGCCATGCGTAATTACCCGCACACCTAGCAAAGTACCAGAAATTGCCCGTGTGCATGCGCGTGTTACTGCGCTCGTCGGATGCAACGGCTCACTCGCCAAAAGTGGTGACACAGTTGGGCGTTTGCTCGTGGAGCAGATTTATGCATGACATACCAACGACCCATCACACACTACGGGCTAGGAGGAGATTTTGGTGGATCTGACATTTCAGAGAATTTGTAGACCAAAATGTACCCATCTGGAGTGGCAGCAACTGATGGATCACAAGTAATGCCAGGTCTTTGAATGACACCTTGCGCAATGCGTTCAAATGCCAGTCCATCCGCACTTTCAAATACCGAAATCCCCTGATTACACACATACAAACGCACGCGACCGTCGGGGAGCACAATTGCCCCCGGTACCGCCCCTTTTTCTACACGAATGCCCTCATCTTGGACGAATGTGAGGCCATCGCTACTCGTAGCGCTCCAAATATCGGTATGGTTGAGGTACATGCGATATCGACCATCGGGGAGGAGTACTACGTTGGGGTCGTAAATCTTCTCTGCTTGAAACCGAATCCCCGGCTCCAACGTAAAGTTCACCCCATCGCTACTCACCGCACTGTATATTTTGTGGGAACTTCTGTCCGCAATATCATAAAAGTACATGCGCAAACGACCATCGGGTAACTCGAATGCATCAGGATCCACCGGTGTCATACCCTCGCCCCCTGCAAAGGTAGCCATGCCGCGCTTCTGCCAGTTTTCTCCGTCAGTACTGTAGGCCACACCAATTTGCTCGGTGTTGGGACCAGTTGCCTTACTAAAATCGACCCAATAGGCCCAATATTCACCTTTGGACGTATAAATCACTTCAGGCACCGAGGCCTGCTCGGCCAACAACACACCTTCGCTCCACTGCAAACCGTTCTTCGAGTAAGCCACAAATGAGTTGTCTTTGTTGACGTTGTGACCGTTGGTGGGTGCTTGCGCAGCAGCAGCACCGCCCATAGGTATATTACAGGTTGCAAATGCAGCTTGTTCATCGGTAGAGGGCGCACGCGCAAAGCTGGTAAGGTCAGCAAACACAGCATCACCCCACGCAGCCTGAAGACATGCTTTTTGCTCCACACTCATACTCGCAAAAATATCGTTTGCAGGCTTGTTGTTCGGTGGTCGCGGTGTCGCCACCGCACGCGTCGGTTGTGCGGCAACTGTAGCCATGGGTGTGGCAGGAATCGGCGTCGGGATGGCAGTCGCAACCACAGCTACCGCTGTGGGAGTCGCTGGGGGGACATCGACAGCACTAGGAGTACCGCATGCAATGAGCATGCTCGCACATAGCCCCATCCAAAGCAGCTGATGTAGTTGCTGTTTCATCGCTGCACACTGCTCCTTCGTAATTACGAATCTTTCATGCTATCGTACTACTTTTTTGTACAAATGTATATGTTAAAAAGCCCCACCATAGTACCCTACACAGCACCATGATTAGCTATGCCGCTGCATGGCCCCAATCCGCTCACTCGCAGGTGGATGTGAGTAATGATAGGCGGCGTAGAGTGGATCGGGTGTCAGGGTGCCTGCATTATCGCGGTAGAGACTGACCAGTGCACCGACCATGTCAGTACTGTTCGTGTGCGTGACCGCATACGCATCAGCTTCGAACTCCATGCGTCGTGACCATGCCGACATGAGTGGGTCGAGCATGAATGTGGCGACGGGCACCACCAGCAAAAAGAGCACCAATGCGACAGCCATCGAGGGCTCGGCCACACCCAACCCCGTATAAAACCATGACTGTGGCAGCAACCACGCCAACACGGCCAAGCCGGCAAGTGTGGCAACCGCATTCATTACAATCATCTTGATGATGTGGCGATGCTGATCATGACCGATTTCGTGTGCCAACACCGCTTCGACCTGCGCAGGGGTGAGTTGTGTCAGCAGCGTATCAAAAAACACGATGCGCTTGGTGCGGCCTACGCCTGTAAAATAGGCATTGCCGTGGCCAGAGCGCCGTGATGCGTCCATCACAAATAACCCGCGTGCCACATAGCCAGTACGTGCGAGTAGTCCAGACACTCGTGCCGTGATTTCCCCCTCTGGTAATGGCGTAAATGTGTTGAACCATGGTGCGATGACTGCCGGGTAAAGCCAAATACCGATGAGTTGGAAGAGATTGACGACTGCCCACACCGCCAACCACCACCACTCACCCAGCCCTGCCATCAACCACAGCACGAGTGCCACGATGGGTGTTGCAATCAGCACCGTGAGGAGCAATGATTTGAGTAGATCGGTGACAAATGTCGTGGGAGTCGATTTATTGAAACCAAAGCGCTCTTCGAGCACAAACGTACGGTAGATACGGAGCGGGATATTGACCAGTGAGCTCAGCACTATCCAGCTCACGATGAGTGCAGTACCCTGCCACAACGGTTCAGCCAAAAAGCGCCACCCGTGCAGCAACCACTGCAATCCACCACCAAGCGTCCACACCAGCGTCATTCCAGCACCAAACAGAATATCGACACGTTCGAGGGCACCCTTTGCCACCGTGTAATCGGCAGCTTTCTGGTGCTGTTCCAGCGTGATAACGCGCGCAAACGACTGTGGAACTGCCCCGCGGTGGCGCAGCACGTGCTGCGACGGCCGCCCCGACAACCACCCCCATAACCCGGGAGGTGCGGGCAACAAGCC
>JBKCGB010000218.1:0-8573 GCA_046303375.1 Roseiflexaceae bacterium | reverse complement strand
ATGGTTTTGGGGGGCCCGCCGAGGAGGGGCGCTCCCGCGTTGTGCTCATCCAGGTGGCTTTTAATTGAAATGGCGGGCTGGGCAGTTGGGCCGTGCCGGCCTTCATTCTTTCACACACCCCTACGAAAGATCAATATCACAGCCAAAGGCCTTGCGGAAGAGGCCAGCAGCGCGATTAGCATCCCAGACTTCGACGGTGGTATCACCTGCAGCGTGCGTCACCATACGCACGACGGCACCCAACTCGATCGTGATAGCCTGCACCACTTGATTTTTGCGCCGTTCCAAAAACTCCGACAAGCGCAACATGGCAGCGAGTTTCATCACCAACGTCTCATCCCCCGGCTCAAGTATCTGGCGGTAGGTATCCACCGACACGTCACCTTTGCGGTGGTAGCGCACCAACAGTGCCAGAATTGCGACTTCGCGGTGACTAAATCCCTGCATGGCACTGTTGACCAGCAGGTATGCGCCATGTTTGTGGTGGTCGTAGTAGTTGACTGCATTGCCAATATCATGCAATATCGCCGCATGGCCGAGTAGCTCACGTGCCCACGCATCATAGCCGTGCATCGGATAGAGCTGATCAAACATCGATAGGGCCAGCTCGCGCACTTTGGCGGAGTGAATCGCTTCGTAGTGGTACATGCGTGCCAGATTCATCACACTAAAACTACGAATGTCGGGAATGAGTGTGCTACTGCCACGCATGAAGTGCTCAAAAAAGAGTCCTTCACGTAGCCCTTGGCCACTGATCATGATGTGTGTAAATGAGCCACGTCGCATGACCTCAGCCAAAATCGTAGTGCCTGCGAGAATCAAATCGGCACGGTCACGACTGAGTCCTGGTAAATCTTCGCGTTGTTTGACAGTCAGACTACGAAAGGTGTCGAGGAGTTCGTTGATACGATCGACGCTCATGTGGTGCCCGTGCACCCGGTCAATGGGATGATTGCGCATTTTCTGATCGATTTCTGCCAATGCACGAATCGTGCCACCAATGCCACCAAGCATCCCACCCTGCTGTTTGAGCCATGGCACATCGGCAAAGTGCGTACGAATCGCTTGTTCGAGTGCCTTGAATTCGCGTGACGAAATCGGATCACTTTTGACAAAACGATCAGTGAGTCGTACTGCACCAATTGGGCGACTAATGCTCTGGCTCATCTGCCGATTGGTCACTACGGTGACCTGTGTGCTGCCACCTCCGATATCAATGACGCATCCATTATGTAAATTCAACGTATTTATTGCGCCCAGATAGCCGTAGTACGCCTCTTCGGCGGCAGTCAACACGCGAAAATCGAGACCGGCTTCTTCACGCACGCGTTGCAAAAATTCATCGCGGTTGGTGGCTTCACGCACCGCACTCGTGGCAACAGGCACAATCTGGTCAACACCAATTCCGCGGCACATCTGATGAAAAAGGCGCATCGTTTTGATGGCTCTATTCATTGGTGCCAGCTGTAATTTGCCATCGGCACCAATCCCATGAGCCAGCCGCACCGCTTCACGGACTTCGTCAATGAGTTTATAGGTGTGCTGTGGCACATACCCCACCACAATCATGCGCGTCGTATTTGATCCCAAGTCGATGACTGCAATTCGTTCTTGCATGCCACGCACGCCCTTCCGTTCAATCACACCTCATTGTATTGTACGCTATGATAGCGGCAGTAGCACATGGATTATCGGCGGATGGTTGACGCGTTTGTTGGCTTCGTGCTATGCTCTATAGTAAAGATTGGTATGGCACGGGTATGGAGGAAGTGGCGATGATCGATGATTTTGGACCGAGTGGGACACCTCCCATGATCGGCAAAATGCTCACTCCCATGGAGTGGCTCGGATATATTGCCTCATACCAATTTGGTCCAGTCATGCCCAGCAAAGTCGTGCTCCATCACACATGGCGCCCCACGGTGGCGCAGTGGCAGGGCAGCACCAGTATGCAGGGCATGCAACGCTTTTTTGCGACCAAAGGCTGGACAGCTGCTCCACATTTTTTTGCTGGACCTGACGGCATCTGGCTCTTTACGCCCATGCGTGAGCTCGGTGTGCACGCCGGTGCTGGCAACGGTAATTTCATCAAGGGCTGGTACTCACTCGGCTTAGAAATGGTCGGTGACTACGATGCTGCGCGCCCCAACGGCAAAGTCTGGGAGCACACACTCGCTATTCTGGGCGGCATCGCGTTGCGGCTGGGCATCACACCCAAACAGCTCATCAGCTTCCACCGCGACTACAGCAGCAAAACGTGCCCTGGCAAAGCAGTATCACTCGATTGGGTCGTTGCCGAAGTCGATGCATGGCTCAAAAAAACCACCAAACTCCCTGACATCAAGCCGGGAGCCATCGGTACGCCCGATCCCACTGTCGTACAACTACAAAACACACTCATCCAGACTGCTTGGGGTATGCGCGGTGATGCATTCGATGCCATATCACCATTTACACAGACTGCGGTTGAGCAATATTTGGGTATGCCTATCGCCAAAAGTCGCCAAGCCACATTCAACAACAAGTCCTACACCATTGTGCCCTATGCCCTCGATACATTGTTTATGGAAGTCGGCTGGAATCGCCCAGGGAGCATGTGGCAGACTATCGGTGATACCATCCCTGCCGAAAAAACATTTGAACGCTTTTTGCTCGACGAAACCCTGCGTATCGGCGGGACTGGCTTCCGTCCTGAGAATCCGTTCCACCTCTTTTTGTTTGCCAACCGCGATATCGGAGCGCCACTTGCCCCACCTGCCATGCTCGAAATCAGCGGTCAGATGTATGTCTTCCAGGTCTTTGCCGGTGACACCGTCTATGTACGTGGCAATGACCCAACAAACGTCGATTGGAAGAAGATGGCGCGTGTCAGTGATCTGGGTGGCATGATTGTTGATTGGGCGGTCACTCTGCGCGATACACTCCTCGCTGAAACATACCGCCTGATGAAAGTCACCTACGCCCCGAACCAACAGCTCCATCTGCTGGCTCGCACATGGGCAGTGGGGAGCCCACTGGGTGTATCGAGTCCGCTCAAAATCGGCAACGACCAGTACGTGTACCAAGTCTATGCCCACGACGTGTTGTTTAGCAAAGTTCCCAACTGGAATGTAGTCCACCGCCTCGGTACGCTGATGGCGAGTGCCCGCCGCAAGAATCCGATAGGCAGTCTATGAGCACCAATTACCGCACCATCTACGACCAAGCTGGCGGCGACGAGCCGTTTCGCCGCCTCGTTGACATCTTTTATCGCAATGTTGAGGCAGACCCCGTGCTGCGCCCACTCTTCCCAGATGACCTGGCCGCTGGCAAAGAATACCAGTTCCTCTTTATTACACAGTACTTCGGTGGGCCCGAACGCTACCACGCACAGCGTGGCCACCCACGCCTGCGCATGCGCCACATGCCGTTCATCATCGGTGTGGCTGAGCGTGACGCCTGGGTGCGTTGCATGCTCGACGCCATTGCCGAAGTCGGCTTTGCCCCCGATATCGCCGCCGCCATGCGCACCTACTTCGAGGGGACTGCCACGTTCATGATGAATCACTCCCCGGCCGAGCAACAACGTGCTATTCCACTCAGTGGCGAGCAACCCCGGACCGAATAACCCTCATTTCATTGCTACAACAACAACACCGCGGCGAGTGCGTTATGCACTCGCCGCGGTGTATCAGGTACGCGCTATTAGCGCATGTTGGCAATCACTGCATCGGCGAATTCCGACGTCTTGACTTCTTTGGCGCCATCCATCAAACGCGCAAAGTCGTAGGTGACGACCTTGGCACCAATGGTGGTCTCGATGGCCGCAATAATCATATCGGCGGCTTCGACCCAGCCCATGTGGCGGAGCATCATGTCGCCGCTCAGCACCACACTACACGGGTTGACTTTGTCTTGGTTGGCGTACTTGGGGGCTGTGCCATGCGTGGCCTCAAAAATAGCATGCCCGGTCACATAGTTGATATTGCCGCCGGGAGCAATACCGATACCACCTACTTGCGCCGCCAACGCGTCGCTCAAGTAGTCACCGTTGAGGTTGAGCGTGGCGATGACATCGAAGTCTTCGGGGCGCGTCAACACCTGCTGCAACGTGATGTCAGCAATGGCATCTTTGACCAACACGCGTCCACTGGCCAAGGCCGCTTTCTGCTCGGCATTGGCTTCGGCCTCGCCTTTGGCCTTTTTGGTGCGCTCCCACTGTGCCCAGGTGTAGACCTTGGCACCGAACTCGCGCTCGGCTAGCTCGTAGCCCCAATCGAGGAAGCCACCCTCGGTGAACTTCATGATGTTACCCTTGTGCACCAGCGTCACGTTGCGGCGGTTGAACTGCAAAGCGTACTCGATGGCAGCCCTAATCAGGCGCTCCGAGCCGGTACGGCTGACGGGCTTGATGCCGATACCGACTTCTACGAGGGCGTTGTTGATGCCCACTTGTTTGTTGAAATCAGCCGTTTTTTCAGTGGTACCGAAGCGAATTTTGGCGAAGTCTTTGGGGAATGTCTCTTGCATGAATGCCAAGAACTTGGCGGCCTCAGGTGATCCACCCACGTACTCGATGCCGGCATAGATGTCTTCCGTGTTTTCACGGAAAATAACCATGTCCACCTTTTCAGGAGCACGCACCGGTGACGGCACACCTGTGAACCAGCGCACTGGGCGCAAACACACATACAAATCGAGCATCTGGCGCAACGCCACATTGAGGCTGCGAATGCCCTTGCCGATGGGGGTGGTCAAAGGACCTTTGATACCAACGAGGTAGTGGTTAAAGGCCTCAACGGTCTCATCGGGGAGCCAGTTGCCCGTCTCGTTGAAGGCTTTCTCACCGGCCAATACTTCGAGCCACTCGATTTTGCGTTGCCCCTTGTAGGCTTTGGCTACCGCAGCATCAAATATACGCACACTGGCATGCCAAATATCAGGACCAGTCCCATCACCAATCACAAAGGGTACGACTGGATTGTTGGGTACGGTGAGCTTACCATCACGAATCGAGATTGCATCACCTTTGCTTGCACGAATTGTCTTACTCATCAACCTTGCCTTCGTTCCATAGTGCGTGCTGACACACAAATCGCCGCACGCAGTCGCTTGCGTGTGAATTGCGCCATTATAGCACAACATCGGCGCATGTCGTGATTCACATGCAATGCACAGATATGATATACTATGCACAGTATTTGCACACTTTCAGGGCAGGGTGTAACTCCCTACCGGCGGTAAGTCAGCATGCTGACAAGCCCGCGAGCAACACACGTTGCACGACACTGGTGCGATTCCAGGGCCGACGGTATAGTCCGGATGAAAGAAAGTGTGTGGAGATAAATTTCTGTGCATGCCACGACATCACGTGGGAGCACGGCTGTCTATCTGCACCACTGCCCTGTATCATCACGGCGGTGGTATTTTTATGGTCGATATCCCCTACAATCAAGCCGCCTATCAACACGCCGTCGCCGTGGCAGACACGGTGTGTGGGCGTACAAGCCCCAATCCGGCGGTTGGCGCCGTGGTAGTCCGTGACGGTGCAATCATCGCATGGGGTGCCACCCAACCCCCTGGTCATGCGCATGCAGAGCGCCAAGCATTGATCCATGCCGGGGTGCAAGCCCGTGGTGCTGACTTGTATGTGACACTCGAGCCGTGCACATTCCACGGACGTACGCCCCCATGTACTGAGGCCATTATTGCAGCCGGTATTGCGCGTGTATTTTTTGTGATGCGCGACCCCGACCCGCGCATGGGACATGGGGCGGCACACATCCTGCAGCAACACGGGGTTCAGTGCGTACAAATCACGCCCGATGATGAGCGCATCAAACTCCAGCTGGCACCGTTTTTTATGCGCATCCAACAGCAACGTCCCTGGCTGACCTGGAAGTATGCCATGAGCCTCGACGGCAAAATCGCCACGCACACAGGGGTGAGTCAGTGGATTAGCACCAGTGCTAGCCGCACCGTTGTGCACCGCATCCGTAGCCGGGTGGATGCCATCATGACCGGCAGTGGCACAGTGTGCGCTGACAATCCACAACTCACCGTGCGCCTCGATGATACGCTTGTGGCGGCACAACCCCTGCGCATCGTAGTTGATAGTCAGGGGCGCTCGCCTGTCACGGCACGGATATTCAATGACGGTGCCGCCCCAACCATGCTCTTTTGTAGCAGCGACGCCCCCAGCGATTGGCAACGGGCCCTCAGCCAGCGCGGGGTACAGGTCATCTGCCAGCCACAGGCTGGGCGCATCGATATGCGCGCCGCGCTCCATCATTTGCACCACTGTGGCATCAATCATCTCCTGCTCGAAGCAGGTACGGGGCTAGCCGGTGCCTGTGCTGATGCACAACTGATTGACGAGATTCATTGCTTTGTGGCGCCAGGCATCATTGGTGGCACCCACGCACCGAGTCCACTGGCAGGACAGGGGCGACACACGCTCGCCGACTGGCGACAGTTTCGCATCATCAACCAACACCTCCTGGACGGTGATATACATTTGCATGCCGTCCATACCCACATCGACACATTGTTTTCGACTGCGCACGAAGGAGCCCAGCTATGTTTACCGGTATCGTAGAAGAACAAGGTCGGATCGTCGTCGCCGAAACACAGCACGACCGCGACAATACCATGACCATTGACTGTCGCACGGCCCTCGACGGCACCCGCATCGGCGATAGCATCTGCGTGGCAGGGGTCTGTCTAACCGTCACCTCCATGACTGATACCACATTCAGCGTGGGGATTTCTCCTGAGACTCTGCGCTGTACCAACCTCGGGCAACGCCGGGTGGGCGACTTCGTCAACCTCGAGCGTGCCTTGACGTACGGTGGGCGCATGGGTGGGCACTACGTGCAGGGGCATGTCGACGGCGTCGCACATATCACGGCCATTCGTGCCGAGGGTGAATCCAAATTCATCACCATCACGCCCCCAGCACAGCTGTTGCCCTACATCGTCATGAAAGGTTATATCGCCATTGACGGCGTCAGCCTGACGGTAGCCGCCCTCGATGAAACCAGCTTTGGGATTGCCATGATTGCGCATACGCAATCAGTGGTTACCATGGGAGCCCAGGCAGTAGGCGAGCCAGTCAACATCGAAGTCGACATTATCGCCAAATACGTGGAACGGATAAGCAGTGCATGGAGGGATCCACATGCTCGCACCAATTAACCAGGCGCTCGCCGAACTCGCCCAAGGACGCATGATTGTGGTGGTCGACGACGAAGACCGCGAAAACGAAGGCGATCTGGTCTGTCTGGCCGATGCCATCACTCCTGCACATATCGCCTTCATGGCCATCCATGGGCGTGGCTTGATTTGTCTGGCACTCGACCACCAGCTGTGTGACCACCTGAATTTGGCCCCCATGGTCGCACGCAATCGCTCAGGGACGGGGACGGCATTCACTGTCTCAATCGAAGCCGCACATGGGGTGACCACGGGGATTTCGGCGGCAGACCGTGCGCACACCATTGCAGTGGCCGTCGACCCGCAGAGTACGGCACACGACATCGTCAGCCCGGGGCACGTCTTTCCGTTGCGGGCCCGGCCCGGTGGTGTGCTCGAGCGCCCGGGACACACCGAGGCAGCGGTGGATTTTGCACGCGTACTCAATCGTCGCCCTGCGGGAGTCATCTGCGAAATCATGAATGACGACGGCACCATGGCCCGACGCCCGCAGCTCGAGCTATTTTGTCAACGGCACCACCTCGTTATGACAAGCGTGGCACAGCTGGTCGAGTATCGCCGGCATACTGCGTTATTGACACCACACACCGATACATCATTCGTCTACGGACGATAACAAAGGAGCATTCCATGACCACCTATCAGGGAGATTTCATTGGCCACGAGTTGCATGTCGCCATCGTGGTCAGCCGCTGGAACGACATCATCACCAAGCCGCTACTCGACGGCGCCCTCGACACGCTCACCCGTCACGGGGTAGCCAGCAGTGCCGTCGATGTGGCCTGGGTACCGGGCTCATTCGAGCTACCCGTGGTCGCCAAAAAGTTTGCCAGTAGTGGGCGCTACCATGCCGTCATTGCGCTGGGCTGTGTAATTCGCGGCTCGACCAGCCACTACGACCACGTCACCTCAGGGGTGACATCGGGGATTGCGCAGGTCGGCTTACAGACGGGGGTACCGTGCATTTTCGGCGTGGTGACCACCGAAAGCATCGAGCAGGCCATTGAGCGGGCTGGGAGCAAAATGGGCAACAAGGGGTCAGAGGCAGCCATGGCTGCCATCGAAATGGCCACCCTGTTGCGGCAAATCCCCGGCTAGTGAGCAGACAACGATGCGCCACCAGTTACCGCTGGTGGTGCATTCACATCTGGTGCGTTTGACACTTTCCCCAAACATCATATAATAACGGCGAGGAAAAACGCCTATAGCCGTGTGTTTTTGTACCGAGGACGTGACCATGTTCAGTGCATACGTGCCGATTCTTGCGATGTTTGGGATTGCGCTCTTCATCGCCGTCTTTGTGATTACGCTGTCGCGCTTTCTCGGCCCCGCCAAGCCGACGGTGCGCAAACTCGCACCCTACGAGTCGGGCATGGAAC
>JBKCGB010000217.1:0-10940 GCA_046303375.1 Roseiflexaceae bacterium | reverse complement strand
GTCAATCGAGTTGCCTGCAGGTGTCGAAATGGTGATGCCTGGTGACAACATCGAAATGGCCGTTGAGTTGATTGTGCCTGTCGCCATCGAAGAAGGCTTGCGCTTCGCTATCCGCGAAGGTGGTCGTACCGTCGGTGCCGGCGTGGTATCAAAGATTACCGACTAAGACGTGCGCGTGGTGCGGCGTGTGTGACAACACGCCGCACCACGTCGTGTTGTTCTGTCAGTCCCCACAGAGAGCGATAGATCATGACCACTACAAACAACAAACCCACTGGTGTACGGGGCTGGTTGTCCGAATCTGCGGCAGGGAAGTTTGTCCGCGAAACACAGGGTGAGCTGCGCAAGGTGACTTGGCCCACACGCGAAGAGGTCATCCGCCTCACCATTGTGGTCGTCGGGTTGTCGGTTGTTGCATCGCTGGTACTCTTCGCAGCCGATTCACTCTTTGCCTGGGCCTTGCTCAACCTACAAGAACTGGTTTCACCAAAGTAGTGTACGTGCAGAAAGCGGGACAAAACAGTGTCAGATAATAACGGTACACCCTCAACGTCATCATCACCATCAAGTAACGACGAGTTGCGTTGGTACGTGGTGCAGACGTATGCCGGGTACGAAAACAAGGTCACCAAAAATCTGTTGAATCGCATCGCACAACATGAGATGCAGCATGTGATTTCTGATGTCATCGTACCAACTGAGGAAGAAATCGAAATCAAGAATGGTCAACGCCGCACCGTACTGCGCAAAATCTACCCGGGATATGTGCTGGTACGGATGGCATTGACTGATGATGCGTGGTACATGGTGCGCAATACACCAGGAGTATCCGGTTTCGTTGGGAACGGCAACAAGCCGACCCCACTAGATGAACAAGAAGTGCGTTCGATTTTGCGCCGCATGGAGACCGTCGAACCCAAGGTCAAGGTCACCTACCAGGTGGGTCAGACCATCAAGATTATCGACGGACCCTTCACCGACTTCGAAGGAGTGGTCGACTCCATCGATCAAGAGCGTGGACGTGTCCGCGTCTTGGTGTCGTTCTTCGGGCGTGAAACACGCGTTGACTTAGACTTCTTGCAGGTAACCAAAGGCGTCGAGTAAGGAGCATTTTGTGGCTAAGAAAGTTACTGGTGTCATCAAGTTGCAGTTGCCAGCAGGCAAGGCAACCCCAGCACCCCCGGTTGGTCCGGCATTGGGTAGCTACGGTATCAACATCATGGCCTTTGTGAAGGAGTACAACGAAAAGACTGCTGCACAGGCTGGGAGCACCATCCCCGTTGAGATTACCGTCTACAGTGATCGTTCATTCACGTTCATCCTCAAGACGCCACCGGCGTCAGACCTGTTGCGCAAAGCAGCTGGCGTGCCCAAAGGTTCGGGGACACCCAACCGCAGTGCGGCTGGTTCGATTACACGCAAACAGTTGCGCCAGTTGGCCGAACAGAAGATGACGGACCTGAATGCGACCAGCATCGAAGGTGCCGAAAAAATCATCGCTGGCACGGCCCGTAGCATGGGTGTGAAGATTACCGATTAATTGATGTATATGGCGTGGGAGGGGTCAACCCCGCATGCACCACGTGGAGGAACACATGGCCAAGAAACACGGGAAGAAATATCTCGAAGCACTAAAGAAGGTCGACCAGAGCACGCTGTATGCTCCAGCCGACGCGGTCCGTTTGGTAAAGGAGACGTCATACACCAAGTTTGACGCTTCTGTTGAGGTACACCTGCGCCTCGGGATCGACCCCCGCCAAGCCGACCAAAATATCCGCTCAACGGTTGCCCTGCCCCACGGGACGGGTAAGTCGGTGCGCGTCCTGGTCTTTGCCCAGGGTGATGCCGCACAGGCTGCTCGCGATGCTGGTGCAGATTTCGTTGGTGCTGACGAGTTGTTGACACAAATCGACCGTGAGAACTTTTTCGACTTCGACATTGCCATCGCCACCACCGATATGATGGCCAAAGTCGGTCGCGTGGCACGCAAACTTGGACCGCGTGGCTTGATGCCCAACCCCAAGAGCGGTACCGTAGTCCCCGGCGAAGATTTGGCACGTACCATCAAAGAAGTACGTGGCGGGCGCGTCGAGTTCCGCAATGACAAGACCGGCTTGCTGCATGTGGGTGTCGGCAAGGTCAGCTTTAGCGAGCAACAGATTACCGAGAACATCGCCGCCTTGATGGACGCTGTCAAAAGCATCAAACCATCATCCATCAAAGGCACGTTCGTACGCTCAGTGACGTTTACCAGCACGATGGGGCCTGGCATCCCAGTTGACCCATCTGCGGCACAGAACATGGGCGTCTAATTGGCAAACGGAACCGAATACTACCAGAGACCGCAGGCGCACATCGCTTAATGGTGCATTTGCTCCACCTGCTGAGGTAGATCCTGCGTGCACATGCACCTTACAGTGCAGTACAACGGGCTACCGATCTCGTATACGGTAGTCCGTTTGGTTTTGTTCATAGATCGCAAACACGGATAGGAAGGGGGTGAATTCATGCCAACTCCACGCAAAATCGAGCAGGTAGCCGATCTGACTGCAATGATGGCCAAGACACAGTCAATCATCGTTGCTGATTATCGCGGCATTACCGTCGCCGAAATCACCGAACTACGCAACAAAATCCGCCCACTCGGCGGTGAGTTCGTGGTCGCCAAAAACACCCTTGCGCTGATTGCAGCCCGTGCCAACGGCCTCGAAGCAATCCAGCCGGCCTTGCACGGCCCCACTGCACTCTGCTTCGCCTACGAAGACGCATCTGCAGTCGCCAAAGCCATCAAGGAATTCAATGCAACCGCCAAGAAGTTGACCTTCCGCGGCGGCTTGCTGGGGAATGTCTACATCGGTGGCGAAAACGTCGTCGATGTCATTTCGAGCATCCCGACCCGTACCGAAGCACTGGCACAACTGGTGGGTGTCATCAGCGCACCAGTATCTGGTGTGGTGGGTCTGCTCAACACAGTGGCCACAGGTGTCGTCTACGCCGTCCAGGCGCGTGCCGACAAATTGGAGAGCGAGAAGGCCGCCTAGTCACGCCTTCACAGAGTCGTTATCGCCATCGTGCGAATGTAATTGTTGTATAGGAGTAGTATCGTGTCAGACAAGATTAACAGCATCATTGCGAGCATCGAAGCCTTGAATGTGCTCGAATTGGTTGAGCTCAAGAAGACCATGGAAGACAAGTGGGGCGTAACCGCCGCCGCTCCGGTGATGATGGGTGCCGTCGCCGCCGCTCCGGGTGCCGCTGCTGCCCCAGCCGCAGCTGAGGAAAAGACCGACTTCGACGTCATCCTCAAGGACGCCGGCGCCAACAAAATCCAGGTCATCAAAGTGGTGCGCGAAATCACCAGCCTCGGCCTCAAAGAAGCCAAGGACCTGGTCGATGGTGCCCCCAAGCCCGTCAAGGAAGGTGCCAGCAAGGAAGAAGCCGATCAGATCAAGGCCAAGTTGGTCGAAGCCGGCGCTACTGTCGACATCAAGTAATATCGACGTTTGCTGACAAGAACACCCCACTACATGGTTATGTCATGTGGTGGGGTGTTTCTGTATTTACAGGATATGTAATTCGGGTACGTTGATATTCGAGATGTGTCATGAATCGACATCGATTTACAGGATACACAGGATTACCGATTCACTGATAACTGTGTACCGCGGGTATGTCCAAAACAACGACATGGCGGCACACTGGGCGGGCACAGGGGTGGCGCGCATGCGCACCTGGCCGGACGCCGGGACGCTCGTCACCACGCTGAAGGCTGAATTGCACGCGCTCCGCTGACGGTACGCGTAGCACCGTGTGTTGCATCGTTGTGGGGTACTGCGTGGACCAACAGGAGTGGAACAAGCCGTTGGGTAGCGCAACACCTGCATTCGCATGCAATCAGCATGATGCCTGGGTGCGTTTGGACCGCATCAGCTGGCATCCACCCGCCTGCACCTCGGTGGTGGAATACATGGCGCCCTTTGCGATTTTTAGCAAATATTACAAAGATAAATCGGGCAATGCACCGATGCGCCGTTGCCATGCCACTGCCTGCGCAATGCCATCGGCGAGCGCAATCGTCGGCGTATAGTTGAGCAATTCATGGGCACGGGTGAGATCTGCAATATAGTACGTGACCTCACCAACACGTTTACTTTCTTCGACGCGAATATCTGGGTTGGCAACGCCCAACGCCTGCGCCACATACTCTGCCATCGTCACCAGCGTATTCCCATGGCCAAAGGCGAGGTTGATGGTTGCTGCCGTCGTCGTACGCTGGTGCAACACCTCGATGCCACGCATAATCCCCGTCACACAGTCGTCGACGTGTGTAAAGTCGAGCATTTTGTCACGCCCATAGACGGTGACTGGCCGCCCTGCAGCCAGCTCACGGATAAAGAGAGGGATAACGCGCTCCATGCGGTCGATATCATTGTCGTAACGCCCATAGACATTGGAAAAGCGGAAAACGATGTATGGCAGGCCATAACAACGTGCGTAGGCATACACGAGTGACTCGCCGGCGATTTTACTGGCAGAATACGGACTCTCGGTATAGGCGAAATCAGCCATCTGCTCAGGCGTCAGGTAGCGATGAATATCACCATAGACCTCGCGCGACGACGCAAAGACGACGGGTACGTGCTGGTGACGACAGTATTCGAGCACATTGAATGTGGTGGTGATGTTTTCGAGCGCCCGATGCGGCTGTTGCACCAGCTCATGCACTTTGGCATTGGCAGCGAAGTGCACGACGACGTCACACACCGGATACTGCGCGCTGCCGATGCCCCCCACAAACTCGCGGTAGGGCATGCTCAAGTCTTGGAGCAAGGTGGGGATGCGCTCTGTCCAACTATTGGGGCGGCGATCGACGCCAAAGACGCCATGCCCTGCGTCGAGCAGACGCAGGGCTAGGTTGGTACCGATTTGCCCACTCGAGCCAGTGATGAGCACACGCATGCGCTGATTCCTAAATATGTTGCACCCACGAAATACCGTTGCGGAAGAGGGCAAGTCCATCGCCGTGTTGGCGTTGCTCACGCGTCCAACGGGGGTGCTGCCATGGCACCACGGCATTTTCGGGGTGGGGCATCAGCCCGAGGATCCGACCACTCGCATCGCAGACACCAGCGATGCCATGGCGTGAGCCATTGGGGTTGGCAGGGTAGGCTTCGGTGGGCTGGTTGTGGTCATCAATGTAACAAAAGGCGACTTGACCGCGATCACGCAGGAGTTGCAACTCGGCATCGTCACGGGTGACGAAGCGCCCCTCGCCGTGGGCCACCGGGACTTCGATGGGGTCAGTCATGGCATGGGTAAAAATCGAATTACTGGCAGGGGCAAGCAGGCGCACCCAGCGGCATTCGAAGCGTTGTGATGCGTTGTGTGTCAGTGATGCCTGCACGTTACCGGGGAGCAGCCCCGCCTTGACAAGCACTTGGAAGCCGTTACAGATACCCAGCACTGCCCGGCCGTCTTCGACAAAGCGACGCATGGTATCGCCGAGACGATAGGTCAAATCCACAGCCAACAGCCGGCCCGCACCGAGATGATCACCGTACGAAAAACCACCTGGCACAATCACCATGGCATAATCAAAGAGCGACACGCTCCCATCTACAATGCGCCCAATATGCACCAAATCTGGTTGGCCGCCGGCCATTTCAACAGCACGCGCAGCATCACCATCACGATTGATACCAGCAGCACGCAAAATCAATACCCGAGGTTTCATGCGCCTACTCCCAACGGAACTCTATTTCGACTTCGCCAATACGAATACGATCACCGGGACGCAAGCGTTGTGGTTGATGGGCTGGAACCCGTGTACCATTGAGCGACGTGCCATTCATGGAACCCAAGTCTTCGAGCAAATGCTCACCGTCTTGTTCAACAATCAACGCATGATTGCGCGACGCTACGCCACGGTCGTAATCGGCTAAATCGATTTCGGGATAGAGGCGCTGCGCTGCATCTCGGCGCCCAATCCGCGCTGGGAAACGATCAAGGCGCACGCGATGAGACCCACGTGGTGATGCCACAATCAACAGCACCGAACGCGGGGTTTGCGTCCCAAGGGGCATGCCACAACTATTGCAGAAGCGCGAATCACCACGATTGACATGCTCACAGTTGGCACATGCCTGCACACCATCAGTATGCCCAGCCGGGATGATGGCGGGCGGGCTGACACCCACCGTGGGGTCCACATAGGGCTCGCCGAGACATGCAATAAGCGCATCTGCCATATCGTTGGTCGTCTGGAAGCGCTTATCGGGATCATGCTCCATCGCCTTGATAATAACCTGCTCGAGGTCGGTGTTGACTGTTACATTCAAGCGCCGAATCGAGCCAATGGTCGGCTGATGGAGTGGTACCGGCGTAATGTTGGTCAGCAAATGCAACAACGTGGCACCCAAACCGTAGACGTCTGAGCGCGGGTCAGTCTGCCCTTTGCCGTATTGCTCAGGGGGCGCATACCCAGCAGACCCCATTGCAACCGTATCCTTGGTCTGCCGACGCTTGTAGGTACGCGCCACACCAAAGTCGATGAGCTTGATGACACGATCAGCGCGGAGCATGATATTTGATGGCTTGACGTCACGATAAATAATCGGCGGTGTACGGGTGTGCATGTAATGCAGCACCCGGGCAACTTGGATACACACACTGATGACTTGCGGTGCCGCCAGCGCTGCATTGGCGACACGGATGCGCTCATCGAGCGTCTGGCCCGCCACAAACTCCATCACGATGCATGGTCGTCCATCATGCACAAATATTTCAGATACAGCGGGCAAATTGGGGTGCGTCAACGTCCGCAACAATTCTGCCTCTTGCAGAAACAAGCGGCGCTGATCAGCGTCATCCACTGGACGCATGTCTTCGGTCGGACGCATTTCTTTGAGCGCCCATACCGTATGGTCGGCTAAACGCATGACACGGTACACTGCGCCCATCCCACCTCGGCCGACAAGTCCGAGGATACGATAATCCGAAAGCGTACCGGTTACTACACTGTCAATCGCTAGAAAATCACTCATACGATCTTATTCATTCAGTGAAACATCCATATTTTATCACGTTCTCTGTGCTACTATGTCGTCTCGTATTACCTGTTCCTGACAATTCTCTATCAGATTGTCATTGACACTCGTAAAATACCCTTCCCACTTGTACACATCGCAATACGGTACACGTCAAAAAATTATTGTGATACATATCACAATTTTAATATTTCTCTCATCCCAAAATCATATATTGCGTACTATGATGCGCATAGAGGCAAGCAACAAGAGGAGACGACCATGAACGCGCGGCGTATTATTATGGCAGTTATTGCTGTCTTGGCAGTCATTCAATTTATACCAGCTGTACACAGTAATCCACCGGTCGTTGATCCAATTGTCTTTACCGACCCCAATGCCGAAGCCATTGCACGTACTGCATGTTATGACTGCCACAGCAACGAGACGGTGTGGCCGTGGTATTCATATGTGGCACCGTTTTCGTGGTATACCATCAATCATGTCAACGAAGGGCGTGCAGCGCTGAATTTTTCGGATATTGCGGGTACATTGGCAGGTGCGCGTGGCGAACGGGCTGATATCGTCTACGCAGAAGAAGAGGGTGAAGGAAATGAGGGTGGTGAAGGTGTGAGTAGTGGTGCCGAAATCACTGAAGAGGTCAGCGAAACCATCACCGAAGGCGAAATGCCACCTGCCTACTACACGCTCATCCACCGCGATGCGGTGCTCACTGTAGCACAAAAAGCAACGTTGATTACCGGAATTCAGCAGGCACTTGCGAATCGCTGAAGGAGCAGCATCAACCACGAGCAGCTATTTGTTCGTGGTTGATGCATTTGTATTTGCATTCACAGAATGCATATGGTATTATGTTTTCAACGCAATGCGGGAGTGGCTCAGTTGGTAGAGCGAAACCTTGCCAAGGTTTAGGTCGCGAGTTCGAATCTCGTCTCCCGCTCCATTGTTTGCCGGGCATCGATGCTATCATCGATGTCCGGTATTTTTTACATACAACGCAAAGGAGCAGACATGGACATCGGCATTATTGGGCTAGGGCGCATGGGTGCAGGCATGGCCAAACGCTGGTTGCGCCACGGGCATCGGGTGGTGGTCAACAACAGCAGTCACGACCCAATCCGGGAGCTGGACACAGAAGTGGCCGTCGGGGCATATGACCTGCCCGCACTGGTTGCCGCATTACCCACACCACGCGCCATCTGGATTATGTTGCCGTCAGGCAACACCACCGAGCAGATGATCGAGAGCTTGGTACCCCTGCTCAGCCCTGGTGACACCATCATCGACAGCGGCAATACCAACTTCAACGACGACCTGCGTCGTGCCCCACTCTTGGCCGCCAAAGGCATCAACTACATCGACCAAGGCACATCGGGCGGTATTTGGGGGCTCGAGCTAGGCTTTTGTTTGATGGTGGGTGGTGAGACTGCCGTGGTCAAACGCCTCGAGCAGGCCTTCATCGATTTGGCACCCAAAGATGGCTACTTACACTGTGGACCCGTGGGGAGCGGACACTTTGTAAAAATGGTGCACAACGGTGTTGAATACGGCATGATGCAGGCCTATGCCGAGGGATTCGAGATTATGCAGGCACGCAAAGATTTCAACCTCGACATGCACGCCATCTCCAAGGTGTGGAATCACGGTAGCGTGGTACGCTCGTGGTTGCTCGAGTTGGCCGAGACCGCCTTTCAGCAGGACCCCAAACTCGACCAACTCAAGGGCTATGTAGAAGACAGTGGTGAGGGGCGCTGGACGATTCAAGCAGCCATCGACCTCGATGTGCCTGCACCAGTGATTACCTTGTCGTTGTTTGAGCGCTTCCATTCGCGCCGGCCGCATTCGTTTGCGGCCAAGGTGCTCGCCGCCCTGCGCAAGGGATTTGGTGGGCACGCAGTCAAAAAAGCTGAATAACAAGACAAAAAACGCTCGGGCGGGGGAAACCCCGCCCGAGCGTTTGCGTGGAGTGATTTATTCTGCAGCAGCAGGAGCGTCGTCTGCTTCTTCCTTGGCGGCAGCAGCAGCTTGTTGCTCGGCGATGATGCGGGCGATTTCCTCGGGCTTCTTGAGGCTGAGGCCCATGCGCTGGCGCTGACGATCAAGGCTGATGATGTGTGCCTTGACCACATGGCCGGGCTGGAGCTTGTCACGAGAAACCACTGCACCTTCACCATCGATTTCGCTCGCGTGGATGAGCCCCTCGACTGCATCTTCGATTTGCACGAAGGCGCCAAACGGTGCAAGATTGGTAATAGGACCGCTGACTTCTTGACCAATGGTATAGCGCTGCTCGATGGTGTCCCAGGGATTGGGCAACAAGCGGCGCAAGCTGAGACCGATGCGCTCGCGGCTGGCATCGATTTCGATAATCATGACTTGGACTTCCTGGCCGGGTGACAACACCTCGCGTGGGTGGTTGACACGCTGCCACGACAGCTCGGAGATGTGGGCCAAACCATCAGCACCACCGAGATCGATAAAGGCACCGAAGTTGGTGAGCTGGTTGACGCGACCCGACAAGACATCGCCCTGCTGCAATTCTGATAGCAAGCGGTGCTTCTGGGCCTTGCGCCATTCTTGGGTGGCCAAACGCTCCGACAACACGAGACGATTGCGCTCGCGGTCGACTTCGATGACTTTGAGTGGGATGGTCTGACCGACCATGCGCTGCAAGGCGTGCTGGCGCTCTTCGGCGGCAGTGCGACCATGGAGCTGAGCGACCTGTGAGGCCGGCACAAACCCGCGGATGCGGTTGAACTGCACCAACAAACCACCCTTGTTGCAGCCGATGACGGCTGACTGCACGATGCCGTTGTCGGCCTGGAGTTGGAGGGCTTCTTCCCAGTCACGGGCAACCTGCACCATGCCGACGGACAACACCAACTCACCATCACGATTTTCGGGGTCTTGGACGTACACTTGGAGTGTGTCGCCGACTTTGAGCGTCGACACGTAATCCTCACCCATCGACTTCAGGTCGGCGGTGGGGATAGTCCCCTCGCGCTTGGAACCGATTGACACCAAGATCGAATCGGATTCGACCTTCATCACGACGCCTTCGCGGACTTCGCCACGCTGTGGTCGTGCATAGTCGTATTCGTTGAGTAGTTGGGTCCAATCGAACTGATTTGCGTTTGCCTGACTCATGCTAAAGACTCTCCTCACACCAGTGTTGTTACTAGCCAAACGCTGGTTACGCACGCGTTTGTAGCGATTACAAAAACATACCCACTGCCCATAACGACAGCCCTGTCATTATACGAGTTGGCACTACATATGTCAAGTAGAAAAGTATGAAGGTTGAAGGAGGAAGGGTGAAGTGCATGCGGCACCCTATTCACAACCGCCCACCGTCACGCTCCACGCCAGCCCACCGTCATCCCGCGGCGGCTTCGGAACACACGCATGCGGGCGTGAACGGGGTGCCTGACACCGGCGCTCCACGCCGGTGCGTAGGGGCGCCATGCAATGACGGGGTGCCTGACACCGGCGCTCCACGCCGGTGCATCGGGGCGCCATGCCATGACGCCCCTACTTCTCTTTGGCGTCATGGCATCGGCGCACAGCGCCGGTGCCATCTTCTCCACAGCCAACGCATGTATATTCCAGCTTTGACGAAACGATGCCACGGCGTTTCACGCCATGGCATGACGCTGGGGTTGAGACGTTTTCCTACGACCGACACGTCGCCCCACACGCCCGCCCCACCATCATTCCACGGCGGCATAACAACACACGGCAGCGGGCGTGGGTGGACACATCCGCCGCGCCACCGTGTGCCTCGCCATCGGGGCGCCATGCAATGACGCCCCTACGATATACTACCTATATGAGCATTATTTTCGTATTTGTGGACGGCATTGGTCTACGCGCCCCGAGCGCCGACAATCCGTT
>JBKCGB010000216.1:0-6612 GCA_046303375.1 Roseiflexaceae bacterium | reverse complement strand
GGATAGGCGAGTGTCGGCAGCGCAAATGCAACATCGAGACACAGCACGGGGTCGACGTATGTGGCACACTCCTGCGCCAGCCAGCGTGCCGCCGGAGTAACGGCGGCACCGGCAGGGAGCCCAGGGCGCGTGTGGTATGTCACGGCATGGCCGGCAACGCTGATTGTTTTCGGCTGCCATGTGGCCATATCATGCATGTTTAGCGTCCATAGAAGCGCACGGCATCCATGTCGAGCACCACACCCAGACCAGGTGTATTGGGAATCGCCAACATACCGTCGGCATCGAGTTGCCAGGGGGTCGCCACCAGTTTGTCGATGTAGGGTGAGCCAGTCAGATATTCGACGAAATCCGTGTTGGCAAAGGCGGCTGCAAGTTGCAGATCGGCAGCCAGCCCGACTGCCGTATTCCAGCCGTGGGGGATAAAGCGCACGCCGTTTTCTTCGGCCATCCAGGCAATCCGGCGCTCTTCGCTGATACCGCCTACTTTGGTCACATCGGGTTGCACGATGTCAAAGGCACCGGCATGCAGCCACGGTTGGAATGATTGGCGGCGCGTCAGCACTTCGCCACCTGCGATGGGTAACGGCGCGTTGCGACGCAGTGCCACATAATCGTCGAGGGCATCAGGTTTGAGAGCTTCTTCGAACCAGTAGACGTCGTAGCTCGCCAGCATTTGGGCGGTACGCATCGCCCATTTGTAGCCTTGTGCCCAGTAGGCGTCACTGCCACCGGCATCGACCATCAGCCAGCCGTCGCCGATGGCGTCACGGGCGGCACGTACGATGGACTCATCGAGGGCATTGCTGACCCGCCCAAAGGGTCCCCAGCCGATTTTGAAGGCACGGAAGCCCTGGGCTTTGAGTGCGAGCAGATGCTGCGTGATAATCGCTGGTTCTTCCATCAGAATCGACGCATACGGGCGCACCCGTTCGCGATAGCGCCCGCCGAGTAACCGGCTAATAGGTTGACCGGTCACTTGCCCCAAAATATCCCACAGGGCGATGTCGATGCCACTAATGGCGTGCGTGATTGCGCCACCACGCCCCAACCAAAAGGTGTGTTGGTGGAGTTTTTCACTGACGCGCTCAGGCTCAATGGCTGATTCGCCGATATAGAGGGGCGCAAGCACCTGCAAGGCACCCTTGACGAGGGCATCGTTAGTATAGACGCTGCCGAATCCGCTGATACCGGCGTCCGTTTGGACTTCGATGAGGGTGTGAATACAGTCGTCGGGCTTGATTTCTTCGCTCCAGCCACCTTCGGGAGAGGCGCCGTAGAGACCGATGGCGTTGATTGCACGAATCTTCATTGATTCCTCCGATACAAATGCGCCCCGCCACATGCGGGCGAGGCGCATACGCATACATCACGATTAATGCTTGGGTTTGCCCAACTCCACGGAGCGTTCAAAAGCGGCACGGATGCCGTCGGTGATGGCGGTGCGCAGACCGCCCTTTTCCATGGCGTTGAGCCCGGCGGCAGTGGTCCCCGCCGGCGAAGTCACGTCGTTGCGCAATTCGGCTGGGTGCTTGCCGCTTTTGAGGGCATACTGTAACGAGCCGACCAAATTCTGCTCGGCGAGCTGCTTGGCCAAGGGGCGCGGCAACCCAATCGAGACACCGGCGTCGATCATGGCCTCGAGGATGAGAAAGAGATAGGCCGGTCCGCTGCCCGACACTGCCGTCACATGGTTGATGTAGTATTCATCGTCGACGTACACCGCCTGCCCAAACGAGCTGAGCACCTGCTGTGCGGCAGCTTTCTGGGTGTCACTGACTGCCGGGGCGGCCGTCCAGCCCGAAATCCCCGCCCCAATCATGGCAGGAGTATTGGGCATGGCGCGCACCACTGCCGCATGGTCGAGGCCATCGCGCAGGGTGGCGATGGTGATACCCGCCATAATCGACAGCACCAGGGCAGATGCGGGGATGTGGCCCTTGAGTTCGGGGAGCACCACGCCGATAAGCTGTGGTTTGATGGCAAAGACCACCACGTCGGCGTTGGCCACCGCATCGCGGTTGCTGGGTACCATGGTGATGCCGTACTGGGCATGCATGGCGGTACGCCGATCGGGGCGTGGCTCGGATGCGGTGATATTGGCGGCAGTGATGCCGTTGGCAATCAGGCCGCCAATCATGGCTTCGCCCATCATGCCGGCACCAATCATGCCGATACGCAGATTCGTCATATGCTACACCTCGAGGCTGGCAAACATATCGACACCGGGCACCGTATACGGGCGGCAGAATGCGGTCACGTCGGCCTTGACCTGTGCCACCACCTGCTCGTCGTTGATGTTGCTGATGACACGGTCGATGAAGCCAGCGACTACATCCATTTCGGCTTCTTTCATGCCGCGGGTCGTCATGGCCGCCGAGCCAAAACGAATCCCCGACGTGACCAACGGTGGGCGGGGGTCGTTGGGGATGACGTTTTTGTTGGCAGTGATATGCGCCTGGTCGAGCACGGCTTCGGCCTGTTTGCCTGTGACGTTTTTGGTGGTGAGGTCGACCATCATCAGGTGGTTGTCAGTGCCGTTGGACAAAATCGTGAAGCCGCGCTTCATCAGACCTTTGGCCAACGCCTGAGCGTTTTTGATGACCTGCGCGGCGTAGTCTTTGAACTCGGGTTGCAAGTTTTCCGCAAAACCGACTGCTTTGGCGGCCACCACGTGCATCAAGGCGCCACCCTGGGCTCCTGGGATGACCATTTTGTCGAGCACTTCGGACATCATCAGCGTGCGGCCACTTTTGGCGGCCTTCTGGCCAAAGGGATTCTCGAAATCCTGCCCCATCAAGATGATGCCACCACGTGGCCCGCGCAAGGTTTTGTGGGTGGTCGACGTGACTACATGCGCATAGGGGATGGGGCTGGGCAGATGCCCTGCTGCAATCAGGCCCGCAGGATGGGCGATGTCCGCAAACAAGTAGGCGCCCACTTTGTCGGCGATATCGCGGAAAATCGAGAAATCGATGGCGCGCGAGTAAGCACTTGCCCCCACCGTAATCAGTTTGGGGCGCTCGCGTTCAGCCATTTCAAGCACGTTTTCGTAGTCGATAAAGCCCGTTTCAAGGTTGATGCCGTACTGCACAAAGTTGTACATTTTGCCCGAAAAATTGACCGGCGAGCCGTGGGTGAGATGCCCACCATGACCGAGATTCATGCCGAGGACCTTGTCGCCAGGATTCAAAAAGGTGAAGTAGACGGCGGCGTTGGCCTGTGTCCCCGAGTGTGGTTGTACGTTGGCGTAGGCCGCACCAAAGAGCTGTTTGACGCGATCGCGTGCGAGGTTTTCGACCTGGTCGACCCATTCACAGCCACCGTAGTAACGGTTGCCCGGGTAGCCTTCGGCGTATTTGTTGGTCAACACTGACCCTTGCGCTTCCATCACTGCGCGGCTGGTGTAGTTTTCGCTGGCGATTAGCTCGAGACCATCGCGCTGGCGCCGTGCCTCACCGATGAGCATACGCGCAACCGTCGGATCGGCCTGAAGCAAGGTATCAAGTGGTGACATGGCACTCCTCGTAACAAACACTTCCTGCCGTTTATTATACTGTTAAAACAGTGAACACCGGCAATATGCACGCTGTATCATACCCTCAATAACCATGAGAATCGCATTAGTTCGCTCAGTTTTTCGATCAGTGCATTCCCTGTGCAAACTCGGTATACTACGATGAGGGAAGTGAGAAAGGACTCTGCATGGAACTACGCATCAATGGGACGAATTACGCGATTGCTGATCTCGGCGATACGCGCCCGCTTTTAAATGTCATCCGTGACGAACTCAACCTAACCGGCACCAAAATTGGCTGCGCCATCGGTGTATGTGGTGCGTGCACCGTGCATATCGACGGTGTGGCAGTACGTGCCTGCCAAACGCCAGTGAACAGTGTGGTTGGCAAAGAAATCCGCACCATCGAGGGGCTGGCCGCAGATGGCACGCTGCACCCAGTGCAGCAGGCATTTCTCGAGCTGCAAGCCCCACAATGTGGCTGGTGCATGAGTGGGCAGATGATGACCGCAGCTGCACTCCTTGCGCAAAACGCCAACCCGAGTGCTGACGACATCGTGACCGCCATGGACAACAACTACTGCCGCTGTGGCACCTACCACCGCATTCGCCAAGCCGTGGCACGAGCAGCCGCCATCCAGCAGGAGCGTAACGCATGAGTAGCAACAATACACCCAAGCGCTGGCGCATCAGCCGGCGGGGCTTTTTGATTGGAGCGGGGAGCACGGGTGCGGTACTGGCCCTCGGTTGGTTGGTCGGCTTACCGCGCATTCGACTTGCGATTTCGGATGCTGCTGAAGGCACCGAAAAAGCCTTTAGCCGTGGTGCACCCAAGGCTACACCAACGCAGTGGTTTGTGATTAAATCCGACAATACCATTGAGTTGTACGTACAAAAAATCGAGATGGGACAAGGCATTCATACGGCACTGGCACAAATCGCCGCCGATGAGCTCGACATCCCGTGGGAAAACATCCGCGTGATTGCGGCCACCACCGGATCAGCAGTCGATGACCCCAATGGCACCGGCAACAGCGAGAGCGTGGTATCGCACTACCTGCCATTACGTCAAGCCGCCGGCACACTCCGTGACATGTTGCGTGCCGATGTGGCCAGTACATGGGGCGTGGCCGCAAGTGCACTCACCATCAGCGATGGTGTGATTCGTCACAACGATAAATCGATGACATTCGGCGAAGTGGTCGCACAGCACAAGGGTGAATGGACGGTGCCAGAAACTGCGCCGACCCTCAAAAGCCCTGACCAGTTCCGTTATATCGGCAAAGCGCAGCCACGCGTTGATCTGCCCGCCAAAATCGTTGGTGATGCCAAATATGGTCATGACATGCGTCTACCCAACATGCTGTGGGGAGTCGTGGCACGACCGACCCAGTTCGGCGCCACCATTGCCAGCGTCGACCCCAAAGATGCTGCCAGCATGCCGGGGGTGGTGAGTGTGATTGTCGAGGATCAGTTTGTGGCGGTAGCTGCTGAGCACAAGAGTCAGGCCATGAATGCCTTGGGCGCGATGCAAATCACGTGGAACACGCCGCAACCGCTGCTCCAACAGGCCGATATCGATGCGGCGACGACGGTGCAAGCGGGGAGTGGGGTAGTCATCCAGACCGAGGGAGCGGTGGATTGGACGGGTAACGACGTCATCCGCATGGAGTTCCGTTCGCCGATGGCGGTGCATGCCCATCTCGAGCCACAAGCGGCGCTGGTGGATGTGCGTGACGATGGTGTCGATGCGTGGGTATCCACCCAGGTACCTGTCGGGCTGCACGATGCCATTGCGGAGGCGTTGGAGCGCGACAAGACGCAGGTCAAAGTGCATCCCGTCTATCTCGGTGGTGGCTTTGGGCGCCGGCTCGAGCCCACGCTAGGCGTGGAGGCAGCGCGCTTGTCGCGTGCAGCCAAGCGCCCCGTGTATGTGAGTTGGAATCGCGCCGAAGAGTTCCGTAACGGCTTTGTGCGCCCCCCCACTCATCACGTCATGCAAGGTAAAGTCAGTGCCGATGGCACTATCACCGCCATCGAGCATCATTTTGCGAGCGGTGACGTCTTGCTGACTATTTTCCCCCCTGCAGTGGGTACATTCATCGGCTGGGACATCGGTGCGGCGCGTGGTGCCAAGCTCTACTACACCGCAAGCACCGGCAAGCGCACCATCGGACAGCGGGTAGCGTTGCCCATCGCCACCAGCTTTTGGCGTGGGCTGGGACTCCTCGCCAACGGATTTGCGATCGAGAGCATGATCGATGAAATGGCGCATCGAGTGGGCATGGATGCACTCGAGTTCCGCCTGAAAAACTTGCCGGACACACGCTTTGGCGAGCGCATGAAACGTACGCTCACCGCGGCTGCCAATGCAGCTGGCTGGGGCAAACCCCTGCCTGCTGGTCGGGCACACGGCATTGCCTGCTCGGCGGATGCGGGTACCTGTGTGGCGCAAGTCGCTGAAATATCGATTGTTGACAACCAGATTCGTGTGCATCACGTGTATGCGGCAGTGGATGCAGGACTCGTCATCAACCCGACCGGGGTGCAGACACAGACCGAGGGTGGCATCGTGATGGGGCTCGGCTCAACACTCATCGAACAACTCACCGTGGTGGACGGTACGTTTAGCGCATTCAACTTTGACCGCTACCCGCTCTTGCGCAACAGTCAGGCGCCTGACATTACGGTGGTGCTGACCGGTGGAGAAGACGACCCGGGCGGCATGGGTGAGCCACCCATCGGCCCTGTGGCTGGTGCCGTCGCGAATGCGGTATTCGCATTGACTGGCAAACGCTTGACCACACTCCCGTTGGCGCTCTAGATTGGGTCTACAGAGGCGTGACACCGGCACGTGTGAGACACGTGCCGGTGTCATGGTTTTTCTCGGCAACATGCAGATGTATGTAGACAAAAAACAGGGTTGCATTGTGCAGATTTTCACGTTATAATGTTCAGCGTGGCTGGGTCAGTAGCTCAACGGCAGAGCACTCGCCTTTTAAGCGAAGGGTTGTAGGTTCGAATCCCACCTGACCCACCAACCACTTTCTTTGTTTGTGTGTAATGCAACCATTAGGTTGCCTAGAACGGCCGAG
>JBKCGB010000215.1:0-5916 GCA_046303375.1 Roseiflexaceae bacterium | reverse complement strand
TCTGCGTGGCGCGCCAGCAGGCGCAGCGCAAACTCTTTGGCTTTGTGGTGTGTGCCGATGCGCACGGGCACGGCCTACCACTTATATTCCGCCCTGAGACAGGCAGTATGCGCCTCGGCAGCGCCGAAGCACCCTTTTCGGTGGCACAGCTCCCGGCAGATGAGGATATCGAGATTCGGATCTTTATTGATGCGTTTTTGGTGGAAGTCTTTGTGAACGACCGGCAACATATGGTGGCCGAATACGCGGAGCATGCGGGGCACACGGCACTCTACGGCATCACGATCGGGGCACCGACCATCATCCAGAGCCTGGAAGTGTGGCATCTCCACGACACAACCGCTGGGTACCATGCGGCGCAACAGTCACCGGTGTGGCAGCCATCGTAACGGGGCGTTATTTCATGTGCATCATGGATACACGGCATACACCATAAGGGCAAATACTATCGTCCATACGGTTATCTTGTAAATTAATTGACGTTTGATTGATTATGTATACAATGGTGGTACAAATTAATGTTCAATTGTATACAAATTGAAAGATTGATTTCGTCCTTTTCTTTTTTACCTTATTCAAAGGAGTTCGCCATGAAAAAATCCTTTCTGCTGACATGCGCATCATGGTTGTGTATTGGTATGCTGATGGCCGCCTGTGGTACCGTCACCCACAGCATCAATATCACGGCACCAGATGCACTGGACATCTGTGGCTTGTACGTATCGCCAGCTGGTGCTGATACGTATGGCGAAAATCAGCTCAAAGATGGCGCAGTACTGGCAGCCAAAGGTGAGACCCAAGTGACCGTCGACGCTGCCGGCAACTATGACCTCAAAATGGTGGCGTGTGACGGCCAAGAAAACGTCATGCCGGTGAGCGTCCCCTAAAATTCCCCACCAGCACTCGTATCTAACACACGGGGGTAGTGGTACTATGCCACTACCCCTTTTGTATATGTCGTGTCGATACAGTGGGGACAGTGTACGGCAACTGCCAGCAGCGACAATACATTCACCCATCGTTCTACACCTGGTACCCCAGATACTCCACGTCGGGTGTACCCATGACGGAGCAATGCGATGCTCAACCAGATTAGCACCCACTATCACTTTGATACCAGCACTCCTAGTCACGCCACACTCACGTCGCACACACAGGCACGGTTTGTGCCGCCAGCAGATGCCACACAGGGCTTTACCATCCTCCTGACAATGCGTCTCGACCCACATGCCCCAGCCAGCGATATCCTGACCATCCCGGGTGTGGTACACGTCTCCACCCGCAGCCACGAACCACGCGATCGCTCCATACAAAACTACCCAGCTTTTGCCATGCCCGACGGGAGTGTACCGGTACTTGAGGCCAGTATCACGCTGTACGCACCACAGTTCCCCGCCGGCAAAGAGATGGTCATCGGCGTGCCGCTAGCCATGGTGCCACCGTCCACGGGAACCCATCAGGTTGTCCTGCATTTTTCGGGAGTACATTGGGCGTTGTATGTGGACGGCATGCTGTACGACCGTGATTTTCCGCTGGGCTACCCACGCTGGCCCGACACGCCAACCTGGTATCGCGATGCGACCCACACCATACAAGCGACGCTGTGGGTACCTGCCCTGACACCACATACGGCGGACTCCATCATCACGCCAGTGCCACTGCACTACTGGACGCCGCCCGGACACAACACATGGGTGGGCGATGTGGTGACGTGTATGCATGCAGGGCACTACCATGTGTTTTATCTGTATGACCGACGCCATCACCACAGCAAATTCGGCATGGGGGCACACTTTTTTGCCCATCTCTCAACCCACGATTTCATCACCTGGACGATGCACGATGATGCAACCCCTCTCGAGGCCCAGTGGGAGTGTATCGGCACGGGCACACCATTTATCGATAATGACGGGCGCCTGTGCCTAGCCTATGCGCTGCATACTGAGCGGATGTACGCTGACAGCGATACCACGTTGCCAGCACAGCTGGCATGGCTGGAGACGCACGGCGCGACGGGCAGTTTCGATCACACGACTCCCGGCATCCCGATTGGTGCCACCTACGCCATCAGCGCGGACGGGATAGCACAATTCCACAAAACTGGCATCTTTTACCACCCCTGTCGTAATCCGAGTATTTACCGTGACCAGCATGGTGCATTGCGCATGCTCGCCAACTATGCGGGTGCCGCAGGAGCCACATGGGGCAAGGGGATGTGGTCATCTGATCACGTCGACGGTGGCTGGCACTGCGTGAACGCTGATTTTCCACCGGGCGGTGACTGCACGTTTTTCTTCCGCTGGGGACAGTTTGACTACATCATTGGCGGATTTGTGCATCTGTGGATGAAAGCGATCGATGCACCCGACAGTGCCTACCACGATCTGGTCAGCCAAGGCATGGACTGCTACGACGGCCTGAATGTCCCTGCCATCTGCGAAGTCGCTCCTGGACGCTGGCTGATGGCTGGTTGGAATGCCATCCAAGGCTGGGGCGGTACGCTGGTCATCCGCGAGCTCATCCAATTCGCCGATGGGCGGCTGGGCACGCGCTGGCTGCCCGAGCTTGTCTCTGCCAGCGAACCAGGCAGTGTGCGTGCCGTCACGCATGATGGCGATACCACAATCATCTCGATGGCAGTACATTCGTTTGTGTGGGAGTATGTGTTGCAGCCGCAGGCTGACGGCCGCGGTACGATACGAGTGTGCTTTTTGCCAGCACACGGCGATGACCATGCCTGTGAATGGCAGCTTGACATCGGCGCGGGGCGCGCCCAATTTGCACCGGGCACCCGCACCACCTACGCCCCGCGCCAGCGCTCGCTACGCGAGGGGGGCAATCCGGCGCAGGGTGGTGATTATGCCATCGAACACCCCTGGAGTAACAGCGAGCCCATCATGGTACGCATGATGGTCAAAGGCGATGCCAAACTAGGCGGATCACTCATCGACGTGGAAATCGCTGGCCAGCGTACTATGCTCACCTTCCGCCCCGACTTGTGGGTGGGAACGCTGTTGCTACGGGTCAAGTAGAAGGTTTGCAGTTTCCATACACCTGCTCCTTCATACTTAACACTTCGTTATCGCATTTGCGATTTCTGCAATTTTAGTTGCGTAGGTCGTGCCTGGGTAGGCCCAGCGCCCATTGAGGCCCTCGAGCGTGGGCGCAATGCCGTGGAAGTTAGCCGGCAACGAGCGATACGCAAGTGCCGCATTCACAAGCAGGGTTTGCGCTGCGGTGCGCATGGCTGGTGTAGTCGCATAGGCGCACAAGCGCCCCACATGTGCCGTGGCGCTCAGATTCCAACTTGAAAACGAAACGCCTTTGTGCCATTTTTGCTCGGTAGCATGCCACGCCCACTGATGCGCTTCATCGGGAGCTGGAGCGCTGCTCTTTTTTTCGCCGGTCACACCAATCCCAGCCGGATTACGCCGCGGGCGATCGCTCCACCACGACGACATATTGGCCGTCTCGTGAATCATCTGCGCGATGGTCATACACGGGTCAACTCCCGTCTGCGTGCAGTACTGCCAATACCACGGCAGAATATTGACGGTGATGTCGTACGACGTGTAGAGCGGCTTGGGGGTGCGATTCAGAATATAATTGGCGGCTTGCTCAATGGTACAACGAGGTGGCGCAATGATGGCCGACTGCTTGGAAATCGGAGGATTCGGCGCCGGTGGCGTAAGATAGGTGATCATCCACTGGCGCACATCGTTGAGGTTAATGGCAGTACCAGGGCATGTTTTGGGGGAATTGCAGTCACGATGTCCTTTGACGGTAGTCGGGCTGACCGTGATACTGCGCCACTTCACGAGCTCAGCTGCCGCACCTACAACCAACGCACGCGTCTGCGCATCCCACGGATTCACATTATAGTCGCCGACTACTTCGATGCCCCACGTATGCGCATTGCAGACCCCCGCATGCACGCCCGGCATGTTGAGTGGGGTCAACTGCCAGATGCCGTCGTTGTTTGGGTTGGGAGAGTTGGCCACGATGAAGAGATGTGGGCCAGCTGTCCACTGTTTACTGATGTAGAAATTTTTCAAGCCCTCCATCGACGTCCACCCGTTCCACGACGCAGCCGTCGGGATGTAGGTGTGATGGATGACGACCCCGTCAGCCCACGACGCAATAGCAGGATTGTAGGCGCTGAGATGACTGGCAAACTCCTGCACCGTCTTCCATTGACGAATGTCTACGGCGAAATTCGGCATATGCATCCCCTCCGTTTCCTTGGCGATGGACAACCTTAGTAGCTCATATTAGTTTCTCTAATGCGGTATTATGCTGTCAGCATACTACACTCACGCTAAATGTCAATAGCCGGCACCAACACACTCAGAGGGCCATGGCACATCGCCACAGCCCTCTGTTCTGCTGATCACGCGTGCGCACCGACTACCAGTGCCTACGGCCACATTACATCCCCTTTTTGTCGCCGCCCATCATTGGTCCACCCATCATCGGGTCTCCCATACCCATGCCACCCATGGCGCTCTGTGGTTTGGGTGTCGACAGGCTCCACTCTACGTTGGCGCCGGCCGACGCAGTGGGATCCACGCCACGCAGCATCATGCCTTGGCCGCGCGACAGGTGGGTCACCACTGACGGTGGATCCTCGGGGTCGCGCATCTGGATGAGCAGAGTGGTGCGCGCCTCGGAACTCGTATTGACACCCGATCCGTGCACGGTCAGATAGCTGAAAAAGAGCACATCGCCGGCTTTGGCTGGGCAGGCCACCGACGACTCCAGCGGGTACTGGTCGAACGGCAGATGCCAGCCACCGTTGCCCACATGCGGGATGGGGCCGTTTTTGTGACTACCATCGACCACACGAATGCAGCCCTTTTCGATGGGCGCATTGTCGAAGTGCACCACGGCAGCGATCATGCTGTCTTTGTCATGTGGGAAAAAGGGCTGGTCTTGGTGCATTGGGAAGGGTGAACCCTTTTCGGGCGGCTTGATGAACAACTTGTTGTGGTGCAGTTGCACGTTAGGCGAGCCGATGATTTGCGCAGCGGCACTGGTCAAGCGGTCGTCGAGCATCAGGCCACACAGCTGCGCCGAATGGAACTGCACGTTGTGGCAGTGCAGCAGCGACGTTTTGGTCATGGTGACTTCGCGGGCACTAGCCCAGGTGGCATCGGTCTCGCCGCCGCGCTGCAGGCGCTCGATTAGCGCATGTGCCTCGGCACGAAAGGCGGCTGCCTCGGCGGGCGTAAACATGCCCTCGACCAGCAGGTAGCCGTGCTCACGAAAGAAATCGACTTGGGCTTGGGTCAACATAGTTCCTCCATTGGATAGGTGTGCGGCAGTGCACGATGGGTGATGAGGCGATTGTAGCATGATAATTGAGAGTTGATAATTGAGAGTTGATAATTGAGAGTTGATAATGTAGTATCGGTTATAGAATTGAAAAGTGTGTTGAGGATTAAGTAATGAGTGAACGTAAAAAGCCAAATGTTGTCAGAGAGAAGTCGTTTGCGTTTGCGTTGCTGGTCATCAAGCTAGTGCAATCGTTGCAAGACGAAAAGCGCGAATTCGTACTCTCCAAGCAATTGATGCGCAGTGGCACAGCAATTGGAGCTCTTGTCCGCGAAGCGGAACACGCTCAGAGTCGCCCGGATTTCATCCACAAAATGAATCTCGCCCTCAAAGAGGCCAATGAAACCGACTACTGGATCGAGTTGCTCTCCCAATCAAAACTCATTACTGCTGCACACTACGATACGTTGCACCCGCACATCCAAGAACTCATCAAATTGCTTGTCTCCATCGTCAAAACCTCAAAATCCCCACCCCACAATCCATAATTCTGCATTCTCAACTGTACATTTTCAACTATCAATTATGCATTCTCAATTATGCATTCTCCATTCTCCATTCTCCATTCTGCATTCTCCATTC
>JBKCGB010000214.1:0-8130 GCA_046303375.1 Roseiflexaceae bacterium | reverse complement strand
GCCCATGTTTGCGAGCGCCAGCGCTGCTGACGCATTGCGGTCGGTATCGCTACTGCCTAGGCGTGCCTCGAGCGCGGCTACTACGGCCGGTTGCATGTCTAGTGCATAGAGGCTCAAATATGCCAATGCGATGGCCGCTCGATGGTGCCCAATATTGCTGGTGTGGTCGTCGTCGAGCAGATCGAGGAGTGGCGCAAACGCAGCTTGACCAATGCGCGCGATGATTTGTGGGATCTCCCCATCCCAGATGGTAGCGCGTTGTTCACGGGTTTTGTCGGGGGCTGCAGGCACACCGGCATGGATGAGTGGCGTGATACAGGCCAGGCTGCGGATTTCGCCGAGCAGGCGCAGTGCGTGGAGTGGCGCATAACAGAGTGGTACGGCGTTATTGAGCAAATCGGTGTCAATGGCTAGCGCCACCAGCGCTGCTACCGCATGCTCGCCACCTGCGACGATCCGCTGGGCGAGGGGCATGGGCAATTCGGCGCCGGCGGTGCGCAACTGGCGGATGTATTCGTGTAAATCAATGTCGATGGTCATGACTGCACCTGTATATGATGGCGTACATGCACATTATACCGTCATCATCTGTGGTATGGCGCACACATTGGACCATACGAATCTACGGCGGTATGGTGTCAACTCCGTGACACACCTGCCATCCTGCTCTATCAGGTGCATGCACCGCCGGGCATAGTGCAGAATGAGTCGATACTACTGGTGCGATTGACCACGTACAAGTGCGTGCTCACTTCGCGTATGTGATGGTGATGTATGTGTTGGAGGGGGAGAAAGAATGCGAAACGGCGCGCTCCATGCTCCACCTGCCCCGTTTCGTCAACCAGTTGAGATTCTCATCCTGGCCAAGCACTTTTTCTATGCCAAAATGACTGCCAGACCGACCATCAGCACGTATCATGACGAATTGTTGTAGCCATTGGTGAGGTGATAGATGGGCGCAAAGCTATGGCGATGCTGTGGTGTCGGCCCCCATGTGGCTAATGCGACTTGGTGCTGCGCAGTACCGTACCCCTTGTGTTGCGCAAACCCGTAGCCTGGGTAGCACCGGTCGTACTGCGCTACCGCATGGTCACGAGTCACCTTGGCGATGACGGACGCTGCTGCAATGGAGAGACTCGTGGCATCGCCCTTGATAATGGCCTGCTGTGGGGTGTGCCAGCTCGGGAGCGTGACCGCATCGATGAGCAGGGCATCGGGGATGAGTGGCAGGCTCATTATGGCCTGTTGCATGGCTAGCTTGGTGGCGTTGAGAATGCCAAAGCAATCGATGTCGTGGGCGCTCACCCAGCCGATACCAATGCCACGAGCGACCTGACGGACGGTGTGCGCGAGCGTGTGGCGCTGGGTGGCACTGAGTTGCTTGGAATCGTTGAGCCCTGCCAGGATGTCGGGCATGTGCCAAACCGCGTCGCTGAGCACCACGGCTGCCGCGACCACGGGACCCGCCCAACAGCCCCGACCCACTTCGTCGATGCCGGCAATGTGCTGTTTACCTGTGGCCACAAAGGCTAATTCGTATGTGCAATCAGGTGGCATGCGGCGGCCTCGCCACCACTACACAGAGGCGCGTGTGCTGGGCGGTAATCGATGGGAGGGCGACCTGCCAGCCGTACTCACGGAGCTGTATGGTCAGGGGGTGAGTGGTGAGGTCGAGCCGACCAGCAGCCAGCAGGATGACCAGCTGCCCATCAGGCTGCAATACCCGCGCTACTTCGTGGAGTGTGGTGGGTGCCATGATGTAGGGGGCAGGAAACACCGCAACGACACTCGCAAATGTGCCTGCCGCCCACGGCAATGCGGTGCTATCGGCGCAAACGAGGGTGGTGGCACGGCGGGCGGCTTGGCTGAGCATGCGCAGGGAACGGTCGATGCCGATGGCGGTAATGCCCCGTTGCGCCAGTGACTGCTGTAAATGCCCCGTACCACAGCCGAGCTCGAGGATGGGTGCATTGAGGAGCGGGATGATGCGGTCGCCCCACAAAAACCAATGGCCACGCGATACAAGCGTGGCCACGGTATCATAGATTGGGGCAAATTCTGCGTAGAGTCGCGCCAACATCCACTGGTAGAGACGGCGCAGACGTGGGTACATTGGGCTTACGAGCGGCGCTCTTTGATGCGGGCTGCTTTGCCGGTCAAGCCGCGCAGATAGAAGAGACGTGAGCGGCGCACCTTGCCGTGACGGACCACGGTGATGGAATCAACACGTGGAGCATGGAGCAAGAACGTACGCTCGACACCGACGCTGTGTGACGCAATGCGGCGCACCGTGAAGCTGGCGTTGATGCCACCTTCGCGCTTGCGGATGACCACACCTTCGAAGTCCTGCACGCGCTCACGGCTGCCTTCGACCACACGCACACCGACACGCACCGTATCACCTTCGCGGAACTCGGGAATGTCTGACTTGAATTGACGCTGCTCAATGGCGTCCATAATCTGTTGCGACATGACGCAGTCGCTCCTTCATTGTTTACTACAAACGCACCTGCCACAGAGCCGGCACGCACACACTGCCGTGTAGTATAGCACGTCTCACTTGACACAGCAAATACAACATCATGGGATTGCGGTGGCATAGACCACCAGGTACGGGTAATTCATCCCGTTGTTCGGTCCAAAGGAGAGAATGGCCGGGTCACGGGTAAAGCGTGCATCCCCATCTGCCACGTCGATAATCGGATTGATCGTATCTGGTGCACTTTGGAAGGTTGTCCCGTCGCTGGTAAACGCCATGGTCACCCCACGACCTGGCGGCTCAAATGCCATCACTACCGCACTGGTTGCATCAGTCGTTTCAATTAATGCGTGTGAGAGGACATGTGGTCTGCGCGCAATGATGCGATTGGCACGGGATTCTTTCACAAACGAGATACCGTCGCTAGACGTGGCATGAATCATGTCAATGCCGTCGATCGGCAACACGTACATATGCCAAGTATCGCCGAGCTTAAATGTCATCGAGTCAATCACGGAATCATCCGACTCAAAGGCAATCCCGCCATACCGCCAGGTGATCCCGTCAGTGCTGTCTGCATAGTGGATGCCCAGTTTGCGCTCACCCGTGCGCAACCCACCCGTCAAATAGATGCGGTATTGCTGGTCTGCCACGCGCACCACATCAGGGTCAACACCCATGAATCCCGTGGGGAAGTTTATCCGTTCGGCATAGCAGTGGCGCCATGTGCGCCCCTCGGCATCACCTACTGACACCGCAAAGCCATCCTGTGTGCCATTGATGGCGTGGGCGGTCATGTAGAGGAGTGGCATACCAGTAGGACTGATGGTCAGTGATGGTGTGGCCGCCTGGTCAATCAGTGAGCCTGCATCCACCTGCCACGCCTTCATTTCGTCTGAGCGCGCAATGCGCAAGCGATTACCACCTGGCTGTTGTTCGTTGCTTCCTGGTGCTTTGCCCGTTGCAACGGGGCGTGCTCGACATACTTCTGGCACACTGGTCGCTGTGGGTGGTGGCGGTGTGACTGTGGGTGGCGGTGGTTGTGTTGGCGGTGGTGGCAGTGTGACCGTAGGTGGTGGCGGTTGTGTCGGTGATGGCTTGACTGGAGTCGGTTGTCGTGGTGTACAGGCTGACATTAGCAGGAGCGATACCACACACAACAATTGAATGCTTACGTGTTGTTGACGCATTGCGATTGCTCTCCGCATAAAAGACGCTTGAATGCGTGTAGTATATACGATTCAATATGTGATGTATAGTCTTGACGGCGCCATGGCGGCGCGTTTGCGGCAGTGTGGCTGGAGCAGTGTGCTCAAATGTGCAAACACCACACAAAAATATGCTATATTTCTGACAACGCTACAATTATCATTACCGCTAATCTGCGACCAAGTCGGTTGATGTGTTGGGAGGTGTAGCGATGCGAAATTGCACGTACGGAGAAGGTCATCCGCATGGACGCACACCGTTCCCCAAGTGATCAATCGAGTGTAGAGACACAAATCATGGCGCGGATGCGGCGTGCTGGGCGTGGCAGCGTATGGAGCGCGGCACAGCTTCACGATATTGCGCAACGCAACACGCTCGATCAGGCACTGGTCCGTCTTGCCAAAAAGCAGCACATTCGGCGTATTTGTCATGGACTATATGTCTATCCATTAATTCAACCACTCATCGGTGAAGTGCCTGTAACCATCAATGCGATTATTACTGCACTCAATGCGAGCGAGCCGGTACCATTGGTACCAAGTGGTGCCTATGCGTGCTATTTACTCGGCATGGTACGCGATGTACCAGCACAGATTACACTCCTGAGTCATGCGACTACCCGCACGGTATCGCTTGGTACACGCCAGATCGTGGTGCGCCCCACTGCACCACGTTATTTGGCAGGTGCTGGTCGTTTGAGTGGTGTGCTCATCCAAGCATGGCGTTTCCTTGGCGCGGAGCACGTCACTGCGCAGCATGTGCAGACGTTGCAGCACCGCATCAGTCATGCAAGTAGAGAGACGTTGCGTCACGATATGCCGTTGGCACCGGTGTGGATGCACCCATGGATACAGTTGCTCATTGAAGCGCCGCCTGCCGAGTGATGACCAGTGTGCCCACTGTGCTGACCACTGCTTCCCAGTCACAGGGGATTACCGTAGTTGCATCGAGTTGAGTAATCACCGCAGGTCCAATTATCCGATCTCCTGCGGTTAATGCATCACGTGAGTAGAGTGCTGTTTGCACCGCTTCTGTCGAATCATTTGGGTATGCGACCACCTGTGCGTGTGCAACGAGCGGGTGATGCCGTGGTGTGAGCGTGGGCACGGGGAGTGGTGTCGGCGCATTGGCCATGGTGTGGTGTAGCTGCACGACTTCGAGTGGTCGATCGGGCAAGGCGTGCCCATAGCGGCGTTGATGGAGTTGATGGAATGCAGCTGCAGCTGCGGTCAGCATTGCGTCATCGATATGGGGCAGTGTCGCAACCTGTGTGATGAGTGGTACATCTAATTCAAATGCCTGACCACGATACCGCATTGCTAAGACGAGTGTATGGGTAAAGGTGTCGATGCGTTCGCCATCGGCCTCTAGTGCGGCCACAAGCTCTGCGTGCGTGTGTTGTATGAGTGTCGTCAGTAGGTGTGGTGCGAGTTGGGTGAGTGGGGACAGGATGGCGCGCGATGTACTGCGGGTCACTGCAGCAGTCACCATGCCCAATGCGGATAATACGCCAGGATAGCGTGGCACAATCACACGCTCGATGCCTAGTTCGTGGGCGAGATGTACGGCATGGAGCGGTCCTGCACCGCCAAATGCAACGAGGGCAAAGTCTCGCGGGTTATGCCCACGTTCCACCGAAATGGTGCGGATGGCACGTGCCATGGCCGCATTCACGATACGGATTGTGCCAAGTGCCGCAGTCACACTGTCACACGCCAGTGCATCTGCCACGGGTGCCAAGGCGGCGATGGCACGCTGTGAATCAAGCTGCATTGTCCCACCCAAAAACGCATCGGGGCGTAGCCGCCCAAGCACCACATTGGCATCAGTGACGGTGGCATGTGTGCCAATGCCATAGCAGGCAGGCCCTGGATTGGCACCGGCACTTTGCGGGCCGACCCGCAATGCCCCACCGCTATCGAGGCGCACGAGTGAGCCACCTCCGGCACCGACGGTGTGGATATCGAGGCTAGGGAGGCGCACTGGTAACCCGGCTACTGTTGAGCCACCACTGCGTGGCAACGCTCCATCACAGAGTGCAACATCTGTCGATGTCCCCCCCATATCAAATGAAATACAGTGCGCAATACCGATTTGTTGGGCGACTGCGAACGCACCCACAATACCACCTGCTGGTCCCGACAAGGTGGTACGGGCTGCGAGCGTTTGTGCGGTTGATACGCCCATGCTCCCCCCGTCAGATGCCATGACGCGTAGCCGTGTGGGTGTGGGGAGGTGTGTGGCGAGATACTGTAGGTAATAGGCCATACGAGGTGCCACATACGCATTTACCACGGTTGTTGCTGTGCGTTCGTATTCACGGGCTTCGTTGATGACGCGATGCGACAGACTGATGTGCCACTGCGGATTATGCGCCTGCAAGAGTGCACCAATGCGGATTTCATGGTCAGGATTTGCATAGGCGTGGAGCAAACACACAGCAATCGCGGTTACGCCATGTGCATCGAGTATGGGGATGAGTGCATGTACTGCGGTGTCATCCAACGAGGTGAGAATCTGACCATCGAACGTGGTGCGTTCGCTGATTTCGAGGCGTAACTCATCAGGCACAAGTGGGTCTGGTCGTTGCTGGTGGATGTCATAGAGTGATGGCCGATCACCGCGACCAATCACTAGCACATCTTTGAATCCAGCCGTGGTAATCAAGGCGGTCACCGCACCGCGCCGCTCAAGCAGGGCATTGGTCGCTACGGTGGTGCCGTGAATCAGAATCTGCGGCGCCTCGTGTAGTGCCACTTCGGCGAGTAATGCTTCCCCCGGGTTGTGCGGTGTACTGAGCCGTTTGGCGATGTGGAATGTGCCATTGCGCCATATCACTACATCGGTAAACGTGCCACCGGTGTCGACTCCCATCCGTTGCATGTGGTGTTCCTCGTGCTTGTTACGCATATTGCTGTCTATTGTACCAATGTTGGCTGATAGGTCTGGTTGACATTGATGAATAAGCATTCGTTAAATCTGCCGAAAAAAGTTATGTGATTTGGAATATTTACCAAAAATATATGACACCTGTTTGGTCATTGTTTCATAAGTTGGGAAAAATTACCGAAATTTTCCGTACATTTTGTGGCATGATAGCGTATAGCACTATACATCATGCTATTGAATCGAGTATGATTGAGGCAACAAATCTATACAAAACGGCAAGGAATGCACCATGAAGGCAAACTGGTCAGGGCATCATTCATTTCAGGCGACACAGCTCCACCACCCCACGAATGTATCTGAAATTCAAGCGATTGTACGTGCGGCCACACGCTGCAGGGTCGTCGGTTCGGGACATTCGTTCAACGATATTGCGGACACAACGATTGATCTTATCGCGCTTGATTTGTACACATTTACGCCAATCATCGATGATCAGCACGGCACAGTGACTGTGCCAGGGAGCATGCGCTACGGAGATTTGCTCACGTTTTTGGCTCCCACCAAATGGGCCTTGCACAATACCGCATCGTTGCCACATATCTCGGTGGCAGGCACGATTGCGACGGCGACACACGGCTCAGGTGTGCACAACAAAAACCTGGCCACTGCGGTCATTGCGCTCGAGTTTGTCCGTGCAGATGGCGAGCGAGTGCGAGTCAGTGCTGATAGTCACGGTGAACAGTTCAACGGCATGGTCGTGCATTTGGGTGCGCTCGGAGTGGTGACCAGTGTCACGCTCAAACTCGTACCACGCTTTGATATGCGTCAAGATGTCTATCTCGGGTTGCCGTATGCGACGGCCATGGCACATTTTGATGAGATCATGAGTGCGAGTTACAGTGTGAGTCTGTTTACCACGTGGCAAGGTGACACCATCGAGCAAGTCTGGCGCAAAAGTCTGCCTCACGAAATTGCTGAGTCTCATGCTACGTGGTATGGTGCCACTGCTGCACAACGCCCAATGCATCCGATTGCCAGCATGAATGCGGATCCATGTACCACGCAAATGGGAATGGTTGGCGGGTGGCATGAGCGCCTACCACACTTTCGCATGGAGTTTACGCCGAGTAACGGTGATGAGTTACAAACCGAGTATTTTGTTGATCGTCGCGACGCAGTGCTCGCCATGCAGGCCATCCGCACCATCCAAGACCGCATTGCGCCGGTGCTGTTTATTTCAGAAATCCGCACCGTGGCAGCTGATCAGCTGTGGCTGAGCATGAACTATGAACGTGAAAGTGTGGCACTGCACTTTACGTGGAAAAACCGATGGCCCGAGGTGCAACATGTCATCAGCCAAGTCGAAGCCGTGTTGGCTCCCTTTGCGCCACGGGCACACTGGGGCAAGCTGTTTAACTTGCCAGCAACGCACATCCGCTCCGTCTATCCACGCATCTATGACTTTCTCGATTTACGTGCGCAGTGGGACCCACAGGGGAAGTTTGTCAACCACTGGATGCAACACACATTCTGCGTGCAGTAGGCATGTGGTG
>JBKCGB010000213.1:0-56845 GCA_046303375.1 Roseiflexaceae bacterium | reverse complement strand
ACGGCTGATGCGCTGAATGTGCGATTCGCGCAGGCCGATTTGCGCTACGCGACTCCCAATTGGGCTACGCAAGAGCCGAATCAACAGCTCTTCGATGATCAGTGGCGCTATCAAGTGGGCATCATCGGGGTGCGCAAAAAGCTCAACAAGTCGGATAGCAGATTGTACGATTGCCTCATGCGTATCGGTCACATAGACACCACGCATCGTTGATTGATCAGCAATGCCATGGGGAAATATTTTGGGTACGAGTGCGACGATTTTGCTTGGATCAAGATCAATGCGCAACCCGAGGTATGGTTGCTCGGGTGTTGCTCGCGTTACGCAAGCCATAATCGGTAAATCAACAGCGAAGAGCAAGAGTCGCGTCTCGTCGTATGTATAGGTTTCATCCTCAAGATAGATGTGTTTTTCACCTTGTGCAATTAGACATAATGCAGGTGTGTATACAGCTGGTATGACGGCAGTTGGATGGATATTGCGTACGGCAATAATACCAGGGGTAAGTTCATTGCGCCCTAGTCTAGGTGTCATGGTATGCAAGGCATGCACGAGGCGTTGGTGTGCTGACATATGATTTCACATTGCTATAATGCAGTTCTACGAAGTATCTTATCGCATATTATTGATATAAGGAACGTGACGAGCACTCCCTCTTTGCATCCCCACACGTGTCATATCTCGGATGAGTGGCATCCGTGGCTTGCGTGAGGCAATCATCGAAAATGAGCTGTGCTATAATGCAGTCCTTACCAAGATCTTTTCGCATATTATTGATGTGAGGAACGTGATGGGAACAACGTCTATCCATACCCACGGCTGCCGCATCTCTGACGAATGGACGCTGCGAGGCATGCGTACCGCAGTACTCGAAAACGAGCTCATCCGCGTCACCGTGCTCCTCGACCGTGGTGCCGAAATTGTGGAGCTTCGCCACAAACCGACCGACATCGACCCGCTGTTGCGCCTGCCCGTGCCTATCCACGATCCTGCGCGCGTGACCGGCTCCATCGGTGGCACGGTGGGTAACTTCATGGACATGTACCTCGGTGGCTGGCAAGAAATCGCCCCCTCAGGTGGCCCCACCAATACGCACCAAGGCGTTGAGTACGGCCAGCATGGTGAGGTCTCTCTGTTGCCGTGGGATGCCATGGTGCTCGAAGACACCCCCGAGCGCGTCACGCTGCGCTGCCAGGTGCGTGGCGTACGTACGCCCATTCGCATCGTGCGTGACATGACTGTGGTGCGCGGTGTGGCCGCAGTGCAACTCAACGAAACTTTTACCAATGAAGCCAACCACGACATCGACGTGATGTGGGGGCACCATATCGCCTACGGGTTGCCCTTTTTGACGCACGGTGCCAAAATCCATACTTCTGCCCAGCATATCCAGGCCCATAATGCCCCAGTCGATGGTCCCAACCGGCTATCCCGCAGTGGTGCCACTGGGCAGTGGCCCATGATTTCGGGGCGTGATGGTGCTCCATTTAATGCCAGTCTGATACCACCGCATGCACAAGCACATGGTAGCGATGTATTCTATTTGAGTGACTACACCGCACGCAACGCCTGGTACTGTCTCTACAGCGACCATTATGATGTGGGCGTAGCAGTTAGTTGGGATGCACAGGTCTTCACACATGTGTGGCTGTGGGAGGAGTTCAGCCGCACCACCGGCTTCCCGTGGTGGGGGCGTAGCCACGCACTTGCCCTCGAGCCTTGGGCTGGGTTCCCCACAGACGGATTGTCTGAAGTAGTCAAACAAGGCAATCAGCTGGTGATTCCCGCCAAACAGACGATTTCCACCTACCTGACAGCCGGGCTCTACCAAGGTGCTGCTACGCCACGGGGCGTGAGTCGTGTTGGCGTGGTTGATTTAGGGTAGTTGCTGGTGAAAGATAGCCGACGGGGGGCGGATATCCGCCCCCCGTCGTTGTATGTTGTTTACGCTACCACGGTGTGTTTGAACTGTGGCAGGTACTCTTTGTTCTGGGCAAACATCTGATTGACCATGGCGCGGATTTCGGCTGGAGCCAACACCGCTGCCGTCAATGGGTCGTTGAGGATGGCATGATAAATCATACGAGCATCGCCACTGATGGCACCTGCCACGGCCATTTCTTCGATTTGCGAGCTCAGTCCCGTCAGCATGGCACACTGTGCCGGCAAGGCACCAACGTGGACGGGGTGTAGACCGTCTTTATCCACAAAGACGGGTACTTCCACACAGGCATCTTGCGGCAGATTGGTGATCAGCCCCGTGTTACGCACGTTGCCATTGAAGCGGAAGGGCTCGCCGCCCGCCAAGGCGTTGACGATGTAGGCCGCATATTCGTGGCCGCGGTCGAGCTTGAGGGTGGCGCTACCGTCGAACCATGAGCGGGCGTCGTTACGCCATTCGTGTTCGCGGCGTAGGTATTCGTTGAGGATGTAGGCGTGGTGCCCCGGGTTCCATCCCGTACCGTGCGTGCAGTATTTCTCGATCAGGTCGGGGCGCTTACGGAACCACGCGTTGTATTCCGAGTTGTGTCCGCTCGACTCTGTCACATAGTAGTCGAGGTTGAGGTACATCTCGTTGCGCACCTGTTCCTCGTTGTAGATTTTTGGGTCCTGCATGGCGGCGCGGATGCGCGGGTAGAGATCTTGATTGTTATGCTCAAACTTGACGTACCACGCCATGTGGTTGATGCCGGCACAGACGTAATCGATTTCGTCGTATGGTACCCCCACCCAGCGTGCGAGCATTTCGGCCGTCCCCTGCACGCTATGACACAGCCCAGTCAGCTGAATGTTGCTTTCGAGCTGCATGGCACGGCACAGCATGGCCATCGGATTGGTGTAGTTGAGCATCATGGCGTTGGGGCAGTAGCGTTCCATATCTTTGGCAATATTGAGCATTTCGGGGATAGTGCGCAGGGCGCGGAAGATACCGGATGGACCGCGCGTGTCGCCCACGTTGATGTCAATGCCATATTGCTTGGGAATCTCGATGTCGTGGCGCCACACTTGCACCCCACCGGCGAGAATGGTCACCATCACCACATCGGCACCTTGCAAGGCTTCGGCACGCGATAGCGTCGTTTTGACGGTGGCTGGGTACTTGCCCAGCTCGATGATGCGTTTGACCGATCGTTCGGCGAACTCGAGGCGCTCTTTGTCGATGTCCATCAGTACCAGCTCGGCATTGGCCAAGCGTGGGAAGGTCAAGATGTCACGCACCAGCGTGCGTGTGAACCCGATACTTCCTGCCCCAATAAAGGTAATCCGTGTCATCGTTGCTCCTTTTGATAGTAATGAAAAAGTCTGTACGTCTTCATTCTACGCTATTCATACGACCAGGTATGTGCCCACAGCTCACGACCGAGGTGTTGTGCTTGCGTCACAGACTCAACATAGCCGTCGATTACCAGTGCTGCCACAAATGCATCGAAATCGCGCCGCACCGCAGCCTCGACAATTGCTTCGACCCAGGCGTAACGACTCGCCAACATGCCGGCAAGTGCTGGTCCGAGTGGTGCTTGGGCGACAGGATCGAGACGGCCTAAGCGGGCTGCGGCCGGTGCCTCAACAATCGCATCCCGTGGCAAATCAGGGACTTGCCCGGTATTGGGCAAATTGACGGCAAAGACGTCACCACTACCGCTACGCAGGGCTTTGATGATGTCGACCACCTGCTCGTGTTCGCCTGATTCACGGGCAAACAATGCTGCAGGCAGTGGCTCATTGCTGAGCGCATCGCGCTGCATGGCGGCGAATTCCTCGTCACCACCCGCAATCGTCCCCTCAAAGCTAAAGGCATCGACGCCCAGGCGCATGCCGTAGTAGTGCCCATGGCGGAAGAACTGCGGGAAAAATTCAGTCACGTGTCGGTCAAAGACGGCTGGGAATGCCCCCGTTTGCAGGTAGAGTTGCCACGAAAAGCGATTATCGTGTGCGGTGACAGTAGGGCGTGCACAAATCTCCTCGCCAAGCGCCCGCAAGCGCGGCGCCAGGTCTGTGGTGCCGTGCCGAATCGAGGTCAGCCACGTCAGATGATTGTAGCCGGCACAGTCGACCTGTACTTCATCGCCGGGGATGCCCAGCATGTGTGCGAGATCGTGGGTGACGTGCAATACGCCATGGCACAGCCCGATGACGGGTGCGCCTATCTCGCGCCGGATGGCACGACAAATTGGTGCCATCGGGTTGGAATAGTTGAAAAAGAGTGCATCCGGCGCCAGATCAACCACATCGCGGGCGATGCCCAACATCGCCGGGATCATGCGCACCGCGCGCGCACTCCCACCTGGCCCGACCGTATCGCCGACGGGCACATAGATGCCGTGGGCGCGCGGAATAAAGACATCCTGCTCCCACGCACGTCGCCCACCCACACCAACGGTACAGATGACAACGGTCGCACCAGGGAGCGCCTGGCGCCGGTCAGTATATGCACTTATTTGCAGTGGTGCTCCGGTCTGTGCCACCATTTTGCGCGCCAGCCCATGTGCAGTGGCGAGTGCTTGCGGATTAGGGTCGACGAGGCGTACCTCGGCACGGCTATTGGCCACTATTAAATCAGCAAGGAGCCCGCGTGTAAAGGCCGCACTCCCTGCACCGATCATGACATAACGCTCCATCGGAAACCTCCGCCTACTCAAGCGTATCGCTGAAATATCAATACCTTATATGCAAGACGTTACTGTGATTTTGCTTGATGCAACGAACGAGTAGCGTGCTTTTGTTATACGGGCAGTCTATGAAAGTACAACGACAGCGTTGAGATTGTGTGGATTATCGGGGTCGAGTCCGCGTGATGTAGCTCGTGCAAAGGCGATACTCTGTAACAACGGTAGCGCAATAATCCCCTGTAGCAAATCATCAAGTGTGGAATGCCAGTGCATATCACAATCGCTGGTTGGACCAATAGACAGTGTGTGCCCACCCAATGCACGCATATCGGCAAGCACTGCCTGCTCATATGTGTTGAGCACTTGCGAGCCGACGCTGATGACCAAGGTCTGCTCATTGACCATCGATTGTGGTCCATGGCGGAACTCCATGTGGTGGAACGGTTCACTCGTACTCAGCGACATTTCTTTCATCTTGAGGCTGGCCTCACTTGCAAGCCCGTAGCGGTAACCACTCCCCAGAAAGTAAAACCGCTCGTAGTCTGCATTACTACCAATCGCGATGCATTGGGCTTGATAGCGTGTAATCACATCGGCACATGCGTCCCCCAAGGCAGCAAGCTCACCCACATTGCGGCCACTCATGAGCCAAATGAGTGCAAGTGCCCCCATCTGCATCACGGTGAAGGCGCGTGTCTGTGCAATACTTTCTTCTTGTCCGGATGGCAGCACAATATTGATATCGCCAATCGTGGCAAGTGGCCGATCCGCATAGCACGATACCGTAATAATCTGCCCGTGGGGTGCGACCGTGCGAAACTGGGAAGCGGCTTTTAATACCTCGGTCGTTTTCCCAGAACGGCTCAGCAAAATCAATGTAGGTCGCGCATTGCGTGGGATACTCGCCGCTGGATTCAACCAAAGTTCTGATGCAGGGACTGCATAGGTCGGGCGTGATTCAACCTGCTGTGTGATACGTGCCATGGCCAGTGCTAAAAAATATGGCGACCCACACCCACTCCATATAATATGGCTTGCTTGGGTGAGTGCCGTATGGGCACCGAGGCGTGCTGCTTGCGCCATGACTACCGCTAACGCATCCCGCCACGCACCTGGTTGCGAACAGAGTTCATGCCATGTGTGTTGTCCAAGTTTTGTCACAATCTTTTCTCCTCTGTACTGTGATGAACACTGTCGCAGCTACGCTTGTATGACACGCACTCCAATCGCAGTAATCGCCGAACACACGGCACTATCTGCATTGGAATCAGTGACCAATGTATCAACGGCACTCAAGGGCGCCACAAAGGCGGGCGCACTACGCCCGAGTTTGGTGTGGTCTGCAACCACAATGACGCGCTTGCCTGCACTCAAAATGGCCCGATCAGTCATCGTCTCGGGCAGGTAATCATTCGTTAATCCCTGCACGATGTCGATACCGCGGATACCGAAAATAATCTTGTTCATGCGCAATTCGGCCAGACTCTGGACCGCTAAATGCCCGATAAACGATGACTCACTCTGCCGAAACATACCCCCCAATGCAATCATGTGTACTGCGCTGTCTGCCAAACACTGCATGACGGGCAACGAATTCGTCACTACCGTGATATCGTGCCGTTCGCGTAGTTGCTGTGCAACCGCATAGGCCGTGGTACCGCTACTGATAAATACCGTGTCACCACTATCAATCAGTGTGGCTGCAGCCATCGCAATCCGCGTTTTCTCGGCATGTTGCCATTGACTGCGCTGCAACACGGGGGGCTCTGGTGGTGCCTGATTCACTGCGATGGCACCACCGTGGATACGCAAAATGCTGCCCGACTCCGCAAGCATGTCGAGATACCGGCGTGCTGTCGCTTCGCTGATATCAAATGTGACACAGACCTCGTTAGTGGTGACTTGCCGCTGTTTGACGATGTACCGCTCGATTTGTTGGATACGTGGATGGTGAATACTTCGTTGCATGCGTTCCTCAAATACTCATGCGAATAACGATAAACAGCTAATAATTGATTGTTAATGATGATTATATGATGGAAATTGATTGTTTGCAAGTAACATGTTGATGCGTACACTCATCACAAAATTCGTGTATGATAGCTCTACAAGCTGAATTCGCATCACCACGAGGGATACCATGAAGAAGAGTGCATTGTTTGTATGGGGTGGCTGGGATGGACACGAGCCCAAGCAGTGTGTTGATTTGTTTGCACCACATTTGTTGAAGCACGGCTATGATGTCACGATTTCGGACACATTGGATAGTTATCTCGACACTGAAAAAATGCAATCGTACAGTGTGATTACCCAGGTGTTTACCATGAGCACCATTACGCGCGAGCAAGAAAAGGGACTCCTTGATGCGGTAGCGTCAGGTGTGGGGTACGCAGGCTGGCATGGTGGTATGGCTGACGCCTTTCGCAACAACACCGAATACCAGTTCATGGTTGGCGGGCAGTGGGTAGCGCATCCTGGCAACATCATCGATTACACCGTCAACATCACCAATCACACCGATCCAATTACGGCCGGCTTGTCCGATTTTGCCATGCATTCTGAGCAGTACTACATGCATGTCGATCCAGGCAACGAGGTGCTTGCCACAACCACGTTTAGTGACCAGTACTGTGACTGGATCAAAGGCACCGTGATGCCCTATGTCTGGAAACGCCGTTGGGGCAAAGGGCGTGTCTTTTATACATCGCTCGGCCATGTCGCCAAAGATTTCAACGTGCCTGAAGCCCGCACCATCGTCGAACGCGGTATGCTTTGGGCTTCACGTGCCGAAGGCTGGGCATGGTAATCCCCACCCAAATGCAGGCCGTCATCTATACGGCGCCTGCAACGGCTGATCAACTGCATCTCGGCGTGGTACCGGTGCCGGTACCGCGTGCCGGTGAGTTGTTGGTACGCGTGCGGGCGACAGCCCTCAATCGTGCCGATTTGTTGCAACGGCGTGGGCATTATCCGCCTCCTGTGGGTGCATCCGAGATTCTGGGGCTCGAAGTCGTCGGCGAAGTGGTACAGGCATGTGGCTCCTGGCAGGTCGGCCAGCGTGTGATGGCAGTGGTGACCGGTGGTGGCTATGCCGAGTATTGCTGTGTACCGGCCGCCGAGGCCTTCGCCGTTCCCGATGCGTTGAGTGATGCGCAGGCCGCTGCCATCCCCGAAGCATTTTTGACCGCCTGGCTTAATCTGATAACACTCGGTAACTTGCAACCCGGTGAGTCGGTCTTTGTGCATGCTGGTGCAAGTGGCGTAGGCAGCATGGCCATCCAACTGGCACACCACTGGGGTGCACATGTCTATGCCGCTGCTAGTACCGACGACAAACGCCAATTGTGTACCACCCTGGGTGCAACAATGGTGTGTGATTCACGCAATCCCCCACATGCTGAGAGTATCAAAGCCGCTAGCAATGGTGCTGGTGTCAACATTGTTCTCGACATGCTGGGGGCACCCGCCTGGGACGACAACTGTGCCATGCTCGCACGTGGTGGGCGTTTGCTGCTTATCGGATTCATGGCTGGTGCCAAGGCCCCCATCGACCTGGGTGTGATTTTGAGTAAGAGTTTGACCATCAAAGGCACCACGCTCAGACGTACCCCTGCTTCTACGAAGGCAGAATTAGTGGCCGCAGCGAGCGCATGGTTATTGCCTCGATTGGCGCGCGGTGACATCGTAGCAGTCGTTGATTCTACTTTTCCTATGGCACGAGTAAGCGACGCTCATGCACGCATGGAAGCCAATACGAATGCTGGCAAAATCGTGCTCGTCTGGCCCTAGCGTCCCCATCACCATAAATGCGACATATCCACCATCCGTGCGCCAATCTGGCGTGCGGGTGTTGCTCTTTGCAGACGGCAGTGATACGATAGAGGCGCAACAACGATGTTGCCAACGGATTTGCGAACCGAAAGGAACTGCAAATGACGACTATGGTGTTGCCACATGTCTTTTTGAACCCCACGCCTGCCGTGCTCGTGGAGGAAAGTCTCCGTCGTAGCGATGCTCATCTGAGTTATACGGGGGCACTCGTCGTGCAGACGGGCGTCTTTACTGGGCGCTCTCCTGGTGATCGCTATATCGTTGCAGACCCGGCTATTCATGACCTGGTGTGGTGGGGTGACATCAATCAACCCATCGCTGGGCACGTCTTTGATGACCTTGAGCAACGCATGCGCGCACATCTGGCCGCACATGATACATTTGTGCTTCAGGCATCTGTCAATGCTGACCCTGTCTACGCCTACAATATTGAATTGGTCAGCGAGAGCCCGTGGCACGTGCTCTTTGCCCAAAACCTCTTCCGCCGTACTGTTCATGCCACCAGTGATATAATCACGATTTTGCATGCGCCGTCATTTACAGCGAATCCAACTACTGATACCACGCATAGCGGGGTCTTTATCATCGTCAATATTGTTAAGCGCATGGTATTGATTGGTGGTACTGCCTATGCTGGTGAAATCAAAAAAGCGGTCTTTTCACTCCTCAATGTACTTTTGCCACAGCGTGATGTATTGCCCATGCATGCGGGAGTCAATGTGGGGCATGACGGTCAGACTGCTGTCTTTTTTGGGCTTTCAGGGACAGGGAAAACCACGCTCTCGACGGATCCCGATCGCCCCATGATTGGTGACGATGAACATGGCTGGAGTCGTGCCGGCATCTTTAATTTTGAAGGGGGATGCTACGCCAAAACAATCCGGCTCTCGCCAGTCGGTGAGCCGGAAATTTTTGCAGCTAGTCAGCAGTTTGGTACCGTGCTCGAAAACGTGGTGCTTGATGCACAGACCCAGATGCCCGATTTCGACGACATGTCGTTAACAGAAAACGGTCGGGCCGCGTATCCCATCAATATGTTGACCAACGTCGAACCAACAGGCATGGGGGGACATCCTCGGCACATCATTATGCTTACCGCAGATGCATTTGGTGTGCTTCCCCCCATTAGTCGGCTCACCACACCCCAAGCCATGTATCACTTTTTGTCGGGGTATACAGCCAAAGTTGCGGGTACAGAGCGTGGAGTCAAAGCACCTATAGCCACCTTTTCAGCCTGTTTTGGTGCACCTTTTATGGTGTTGCATCCTGCCCGCTACGCAGAGTTGTTGCGTGCACGACTCGACACGCACCATGCTACTGTCTGGCTTGTCAATACGGGATGGAGTGGTGGCGCATATGGTGTAGGGCAACGGATGCCGCTCGCTCAAACGCGAGCCATGATCAGCGCTGCATTGCATGGTGCTCTCGACGATGTGGGCTATCAGCATGATCCTGTGTTTGGCTTGGCAATGCCCACTACGTGCCCTGGTGTCGATTACCGACGACTCGACCCACGTACTGCGTGGGGTGATGCACACGCATGGTACGCCGCTGCCTGCGACTTGGCAGCACGCTTCCATGCGAATTTTGCACTGCTCGCACATACGGCGGCCAGCGATGTAATCGCTGGTGGTCCACGGCACACTGCATAACAGTCACCCCCCCACGGATTCCCGTGGGGGGTGATGGTGACTATTGCTTAAAAGAAACCGAGTTGGTCGCGGGCTTCTTCGCTCATCATGGCTGGGCTCCACATTGGTGACCAGACCAAATTGACGCGGATGTCTTCGAGCGTCTTGTACACATCGCCGAGTGCGCCGACTTCGCGTTTGACCTGTTCGATAATCTGCGGACCAGCCGGGCATGCCGGAGTTGTCAGCGTCATGTCGAGGTCGACTGTTTTCCCGTCATCGAGGATATCGACGCGATACACGAGCCCCAAGTTGACAATATCTAACCCGATTTCGGGATCGATGACGTTTTTAAGCGCCGTTTTGACGAGTTCATCTGTAAGCATACCAACATCTCCTTGTAGCGCAACTCTCATATCATCATACCATGTGCGACGCATCAGGGCGAATTCTCCACAAAACATGCATGTCATGTATTTCTAATGTGCACATGGTACGCTACAGGTGTGGTGTGATGCATCCAAGTCTTGGGTGCTGACGTCAAATAGATGGAAATCGTTGTATATGGAGAGTAGCGTATGAATATGCAGTCACGTGTAGTGGGGATTGTGGCCTTGATTGCCGTGATTTTGGCACTCGGTGCGTCAACGACCCGATTTGCTCAAATCGACGAAGGAACCCGTGGAATCATCGTAACCCAAGGAGCCGTAGAGAGTATCCAGGAACCAGGGCTGTTTTTTCGTCCATTTGCACCGTTTACCCGTGTCGAAATCGTCAACGTGCGTCGTCAGTCACGCCAAATTCAACAGAATGTAGCGAGTAGCGACAAGCAACTCTACGACATCAACATTCAAGTTGACTATAGCCGCAAAACATCCCCAGATGCCTTGCGCACCATGTACGGGCGGCTCGGTGTCAGTGACGAGCAACTCAACAATCAGCTTGACGGCTTTATCAGCGAAGCACTCAAGTCGGCGAGCACCCAGTTTACCCTCGACCAGGCGCTGAGCGATCGAGGTGGCTTCAGCCAGCGTATTCGTCAGTACTTGACTACGTCACCTGGTGAGAACCAAGAAGCACCTGTGGACCAGCTCTACGTCAACCTCGAGGCAGTCAAGGTAATCGACATAAGTGTGGGTGAGCAGTACGCCAAGTTGCTCGAGGAAAAAGCCAACTTGGAAGTACAAATCGAAACCGAAGAAAAGCGCCGCCAGCAAATCGAAGCCGAGCAGGCTAACAACCTTTTCCGTGCTGAACAGGAAGCCAAAGTTGCCCTGACGACCGAAAAAGGTCGCACCGCTGCTGCCATCGAAGCAGCCAGCCGTGAGTCACAGGTGCGTACCGTGCAAGGGCAGTCGTTCCGTCAAAATCCCGAATTGTTGCGCTTGCGCGAGCGTGAGCTGATGGTCGAGATGATGAAAAACGGCAACATTTGGTTCGTTGACCCCAACACCAATTTGACCTTGCTCCTTGACAATCTGGCCGCCAATAATCCGGCAGTGACCCAGCAGATTATCCGCGAGACGGGTGTGATTACCACCACCCCGTAGTCCATATGCTGCCGCAACACCCCCGTGATGGATAACATCACGGGGGTGTTTTGCTGTCATGTGCTGAGGGGCGCGGTTGCATACATCGTGCATGTCGACATATATGCCCTGCTCGCGTACCATGCGCCACATGCACGAAGCGCGTGGTATGCTGGTCAGCTGCGTTTAGTGGTCGAGGTGATATGGAACACTGACCACCACCACATTCTTGGTAAAGAGCAGCATCGTCTTGATCGTCAGTGCAGTCTGGTTGTGCAGAAAGTTCTGCCACCAACGATTTGGTATGAATTCGGGCAGAATGATGGTGAGTACATCATCTTTGTAGCGCCGTGACAAATCATCGACATAGGTACGGATTGGACCGGTCAAGGTACGATAGGGCGATGGCAAAATCTCGAGCTCGATGCCACTCCCCCATTGCGCCCATTTGTCTTTCATGCGTGCGGTACTTGCCGCATCCATATCAATGTACAAGGCACGGATGTTGTCTGGTGTGAGTGACAAGCCGTATTGCAACGCCGGGATAACACCCTTGTGCACCCCGCTTACCAGTACCAACACGGTGTGACGATGCACTGCACGCGGCATGGGCGCTTTTTCGAGTGAGAGTTGCTCGGCTACATCGAGGTAGTGTTTTTGAATACTACGGAGCAAAATCACAAAGATGGGAATCACCAGCATGACGACCCATGCACCCTCGACAAATTTGGTGGTGGCGATAACTACGAGCACAATGCCAGTTACCGTTGCGCCGATACCGTTGATGATGGCACTCCCCAGCCACCCAGCAGTCCCTAGGCGTCGCCAGCGCTGTACCATGCCAATTTGGGATATGGTGAATGTAATAAATACACCGACTGCATATAACGGGAGTAGTGCCTGTTCACGTGCACCAAAGATGATGACGAGTATTGCAGAAACCACACCAAGAAAGATAATTCCATTTGAAAATACGAGACGGTCTCCTCGTTGGGCAAACTGTCGTGGCAAAAAGCGATCAACGGCCAAGAAGTACGATAGACGTGGGAAGTCTGCAAATGCCGTGTTCGATGCCAGCACAAGAATCATCATGGTTGATGCCTGAATCACGTAATAAAACCAGGTACTCCCACCAAGCACTGCCCGTGCCAACTGTGATGTCACAGTTTCTGGTTCTGCAGCACCATCTGGAATAACATGATAGATGTTGGCCAACACGGTGATTCCCATAAACATGACGCTTGAAATGACGACCATGATGACCAGCGTCATGGCAGCATTTTTTGATTCTGGTTTATTGAAAGCAGGGACACCGTCACTGATTGCTTCTACACCGGTAAGCGCAGTACACCCAGCTGCAAATGCACGCAGAATTAAAAAAAGCGTTACCTGTTGTCCCAGTTCTACATGCGGAAATTCGGGTGGTGGTGCCACTGTGACATTGCCGGTGATGACATTGTAAATACCAACTGCGATTAACCCGAGCATACTAAAAATAAACAGATATGTGGGTAGGGCAAATACGGTGCCAGACTCTTTGAGTCCACGTAAATTGACCAATGTTAAGATTGCAATGAGTACGATGGCCAAGTCAACACGCCATGGGTCAAGTGCTGGCAAGACGGAAGTAACCGCTGCCACACCTGCTGAAATACTTACAGCGACGGTCAAAATATACGCAATTAACAACGCAGCAGCTGCAACAAGTGATGGAATTGTTCCTAGATTCTCACGCGAAACAATGTAGGAACCGCCACCCTGAGGATAGGCCATGATGGTCTGCCGGTAGGAAAACGCCACTACCACCATAAGTGTCGTGATGCCAATCGCAATGGGTGTGGCAATTCCCATGGCTGTCTGACTCGCATACAGTAGGGCTATTAAAATAGCTTCAGTAGCATAGGCAACCGATGAAAGCGCATCAGATGAAAACACTGCCAACGCCGTACGCTTGGGGAGCCGCTCGTGAGCCAGTTGCTCATTTGAGAGTGGTTTGCCCACAATTAAGCGCTTGAGTACAGCAAACATACATATCCTTTATATCGGTTGACGAAAAAAAGCCACCCACAGTAATTCTGCTGAGTGGCAACATTGCCATGTGCGTCCATATCGTACGGTGGATGCCGGTAGCAGATGGATAATAGCACGATTTACCCAAAAGTCAATACCTTTTGGATAAATTTCAGGCATCATGGGGTGGGTCAGTTGCCACCGCATCTTTGTAGAGCTGGAGTGCATGCCCTCGTTGCACACTGTGATCTACGATTGGTGCCGGGTAATCATGCCCAACCACACAGCCCACTTCATGCATCAGGAGTGGGGGCATCGTCCACGGTGCATGGATGTATTTGTGTGGCACATTGGCGAGCTCTGGGCAGTAGTGCCGTACATACGCACCATCGCTGTCGAACTTTTCGCCTTGACTCATCGGATTAAAGATGCGGAAGTACGGTTGGGCGTCGGTGCCCGTGCCCGCCGCCCACTGCCAACCACCGTTGTTGGCTGCGGTATCGCCGTCGACGAGATGCTGCATGAAAAATCGCTCGCCCCAGCGCCAATCCACCAGCAAGTCTTTGGTCAAGAATGACGCCACGATCATGCGTGCCCGATTGTGCATCCAACCCGTCTGTACAAGCTGGCGCATGGCTGCATCCACGATCGGGTATCCGGTTTGGCCCGTGCACCATGCCGCAAACAGTCGCTCATCGTTGGGCCAGGCAATATTGTCATAGATGGGACGAAACGCACCTTGCGCCACATGTGGGAAGTGAAAAAGGATCTGCTGATAAAAATCGCGCCACGCCAACTGGCTCAGCCACACCTCTGCCCCTGATTTGGGCTCATGTGTAAGATGCGCCAACGCCACACGGGCACACTCCTGCGCCGACAATACCCCAAAGCGTAGATACGCCGACAGTTGTGCTGACCCGGACACAGCCGGATAGTTGCGCTGCTCGGCGTAGTCGTTGATGCGGTTGCTAGCAAAGTGATTGAGCAGGTTGAGCGCCTGCCGCCGACTCGTGTCGGGAATGGGGATTGCACTGGCTGACCATGACGGGAATTGCCCAGTTGCGAGTTGTGTTGGTACTGGTGCTAGTGTCGGTACGGGCAAGGCGTCCCCCAGATTGAGCTGTGTGCGCCAGCGCCGATAGTACGGCGTAAACACCGTGTATGGTGTGCCTTTGTCGGTCAGCACCTGTTGCGCTGGCACAATGGTCAGTGTGTCATGCATCACACTACGTACGTTGATGTTGCGGAGCATCAGCCCCACCGCAGTATCGCGCCGCTGTGCCCAGGGAGCCGTGTCGCGTTGCCAATGTACGCTGGTTACTGCATATTGTTGACATAATTTTTGGATGATTGTTTCAGGATCACCATATGCCACATGCAGACCACTACCGAGTGCGTGGAGCTCGGCGTGCAACGTCTGTAGGCGTTGTGCTAGCCACGCCAGGCGATTGGCACCGACGCGGGCTGACTGTACGAGTATCGGATCAACCACAAAAAGCGGAATAACCTGCCCGTCGCCTTCGTGTGCGGCCATGTGTAGGGCTTGATTGTCTGCGAGGCGCAGGTCGCGGCGAAACCAGTGAATCGTCGGCATAGCTGCCTTTCGGGGTGTATATACACGTACTATTACTCGGTCGGGCATGAATTTGGATGTATCCATATCACCCTATTCGACGCCGTGCACGGGTCGTGCTATAACGACAACGAATGTGTGAGAGGGACATTGTATTGCAGTATACATTGACATGTGCCAACAATACACCCACCGACGAAGATGCATTATGGCAGATGCTTTTTTATGCAGCCCAAATGCCCAAAGACGGTGTCAGCGACTATCGTGTGGCTCAGACCACACCGAGCATTGCGCCGTATGTTGCAGACTGGGGATTGGTGGGAGATGTTGGTATCATTGCACGTGCCGACCAGCGTGTGTGTGGGGCGGTGTGGCTGCGTGCTGTCCCGCCGGATTGTACGACAGGGTACTATCCGGCCGCTACCCACAAGCTTGCCATTGCCGTGCATCCCGATTACCATGGACACGGTATCGGTACCACGCTGATGCACGGCATTGGTGCTATTGCTGATCAGGTGCGGTGGTGTATGTCGTTGACGGTGCGTGCCGATAATCGAGCAGTCGCGCTCTATCGCCGCCATCAGTTTGTGGTTGCAGAGACTATCATCAATCGAGTCGGCACACCATCGAGTCTGATGGTCCGCCACCAAGCCAATTGTGTACACATCGATGATAAAGGAAGAATGACACGATGAGTGATCAACAACGTCTGGTAACGTGGCAGAGCCCGTCGCTGTACATGGATACGATGCGTCAAATGAGTGGCACGGAGTACATCAACGCGGTGCGTGCTGGCGAGTTACCGGTATCGCCCATGCTCAAACTCCTCGATATCCACGGTCGTGAATGGCACGAGGGGTATGCGCTATTTACGGTGCTCCCGCAGGAGTTCCACTACAACCCGATGAACATCGCCCACGGCGGGCTGGCCTGTGCTTTGCTCGATACCGCCATGGCGGTATCGGTAATGACCATGCTCCCCAAAGGAGTGGGCTATGTGACACTCGAAATCAAAGTGAATTTTGTCAAGCCCATCACTGCTGATGCCGGTGAACTCCGCGCCGAAGGCAGGGCTATTCACGTGGGTAGTCGTACCGCCACTGCTGATGGTCGCATTAGCGATGCCAACGGCGTGTTGTATGCGCATGGCACCACCACGTTGCTGCTGATGAAATAACCATCTCTCACACCAAGGCCTGCGGGTCACAGAGCAGCTGGTGCAGCGGCGTGCCTGGTGCTACGCCGCGCTGCTGCGCCACGTGGAGTCCCAGCGGTAGCCCGACTTCGCTATCGAGCAGCGCAATCTGCGTGGCATCGAGTACGTTCCAGCGCGTGTCGATAACCACTTTGCCCGCTTTGATGAGGATGACACGATCGGTGTGCGCCGCGCAGAAATTCAAGTCGTGACTGACGAGGACCACCGTACGCTGATGGGCGTGACAGTGTTGCATGGCGCTGACGAGCTGGGTAATGTTGGCTTCGTCGAGCCCAGCGGTGGGCTCGTCGAGCGCCACGAGATCGCTTTCGAGTGCCATGACGGCTGCAGTGGCTACCAAACGTCGTTGTGCCACAGGTACGTCGTATGGGTGCGTGTCAGCGAGGTGGCTCAATCCACAGACTGCGAGTGCGCTGTCGACGCGGCGCGTGATTTCGGTTGGGCGCAACCCGAGTGTGCGCGGCCCAAAGCTGACTTCATCGCGGATGGTGGCCGCAAACAGCTGATTGCGCACATCTTGAAAGACGATGCTGGCGTGGCGAGCTGATACGCCCGGTGCCGTCTTGCTGATGTCGCGTCCTGCCAGCGCTACTCGCCCAGCCTGCGGGCGTAATAACCCGTTGAAGTGGCGCAGCAAGGTGCTCTTGCCGGCACCGTTGCGCCCCAGCAAGGCGATACGCTCGCCCCGCTGAATGCGGATTGTGATGCCGTGTAATACTGCCACACCATTGGGGTAACTGAAGTGTGCGTCATCGATGTGCAGGAGCTCGGCGCCCACTACCGGTGGCGTCGCCACAATTGGGTGCGGTGTTGCATCCATGCGGATGTGCTGACAGATAGCGTCTGGAGTGATTGCGAGTGGTGATTCTCTCGGCCAGAGACCATGCTGTCGGGCAAATGCGCTATAGCGCACGCAGTAGGCACGACCGTCAGCCTGTGCAGGGTCAGCGAGAATCACGTCAGGTGCGCCATCGGCGTGCAGTCGTCCTGCGTTGAGTACCAACACGCGCTCCGCAAATTGTCCCACCCAGTCGAGATGATGCTCTGCGACGATGATTGTTTGTCCGTTTCGTGCCAAATGCTGTAGCGTCTCCCCCAAAGCGGCCACGGCTGGTGGGTCGAGTTGTGCGGTGGGCTCGTCGAGGATGAGAATGGGTGGGCTGAGGGCAAGTGCCGCTGCTATGACGACGCGCTGTTGCTGCCCACCAGAGAGCTGAAATGGCGAGCGCTCGGCTAGATGGCTAATATCCATCAACGCCAAGGCGCGTGCCACGCGTTGGGTGATGTCACTGACGGGATAGCCGAGGTTTTGCAGGGCAAAACCGACTTCTTCGGCAACAGTGAAACACACTCCCGAGATTTGCGTGCTGGCTTGGCTCGTCACCATCGTCACATGCGGCAACATGTCGATGATACTACTCGTACACGGGTTACGACCATCGACGCTGATGTCGCCCATAACTTTGCCACGGAAAAATTGCGGCATAAAGCCGGCTAACAATGCACACAATGTGCTTTTGCCTGCACCCGCTTTGCCAATAATCGCCGTAATACTCCCTGCTTGTAGCGTACATGAGAGTGCATCTATTGCTGGCTGGGTGCGGCCACGATAGGTGAAACTCACATCTGCAACGCGAATAATTGGTGTACTCATTGCACACCTCCCCAGATGCGGATGCCGATGATGATGAGCATGCCGATGAGTAATCCGCTCCGTGCCACATGTTGCCTGCGGCTGTCAATGAGTTCTTGCATGCGTGTGGGTGGATTCGGTGCGGCAAACGCACGTAACTCGAGCGCCATGGCCCGCTCTTCGACGTCAACAAGTGCGCCGACCACGAGTGGCCCGATGAGTGGCAACAAGGCACGGATACGACTCGGTAGTGAACGAATCACCAATCCCCGCGATTGCTGTGCCTCGAGGATGGCACTGGCACGCGCTTGCATGTCGGGGATGATTTGTAGTGCCATCAGGAGAATGTACTCGATACTGCGTGGCATGCCGCGTTGGGCGAGGGCATGGGTTAAGGTGGCAGGTGGAGTGGTGAGAATCACACACAACAGTCCACTGCCCATCGTCATGATGCGTGCCAATAGTATGCCTGCAGTCTGTAGTGCACCGTAGTTGATGGTCATGCCAAAGAGTTGCCAGGTACCTACTGCATCACCAGGGAAAAGGATGCCTTGAATGAGAAACAGGGATAGCGCAATTGGCACAAAAATCGTCCGTAATGCGCGGTAAATCGTGCCTGGTTGCATCGTGGCAAGTGGCGTCAGCAGTGCCACACTCAAGATTGCAATGGTGATTACAGGATGATTGATTAGGTAGGTACTCACTGCCAGACAAAGTGCCCAGGTGAGTTTGGTGAGAGGGTGTAGGGTGTCAAACCAGCCACTACGCATGCGCTACTCGCTTTGGTATTGGGGGAATCATGATGCTACAAAAACACCCACACGAGATGACCTCGTGTGGGTGTGGTGTGGGGCGTTTTATTCGTCGCTGTCGTTGAAGCTGGCGATGATGCGGGCAGGGAGCAAGTTGATGATTGCCCATACCATCATGTATGACGCCATCTTGTCAAACGGGTCTGAAACGACGCCTTGGGCAAAGACTGACGTGATGATGTTTTGGCCACTTGCCATGAACGCTGCCACCAACACATCGGTACCCGAGCCGCTCACCCCACCAAACAAGTATGCCGAAATCGGGGCAGAGATGATGGCAGCCACAATCCCGGTCACAATACCCGCTAATCCAGCATAGCCACCATTTTTGATGAGTAGTGCGCCGAGTACTATCCCTACGGCTGCAGCTCCTGCAAATGGGATTGCATTCTGTGTCAAGAGATCGGTCATGGCGGGCATGGCACCATCTTCACCAATATTGAGAAAGGTGGTCACAAACAAGGCGAGTGCAAAGAAAAAGAGTCCACCCACGATTGCACCTACCCATTGTGGCGAACTATTGCGGAAAACACCGCGGCGCCCAAAAAATCCTGCCATCAGACCAATCACCGTGGCCACAATGAAGTATGGTGCCGCATAGGCATTGCCGAGTAATCCCCAGATCAAACTTGCCAATGTGCCAGTCAATGCCCCAGCGACTGGGCCCAACAACGCTCCTACGAGCACTGTGCCGATGCTGTCGAGGTAGATGGGCAGTTTGAGCACTGTGACGAGTTGCCCGACGGCGATGTTGATGGCAATTGCCAGTGCCATCAGGATGATGTTGCGTGGGTTCTTGAGCGTGTCCAGAGTTCTTTGCATGTCCGTCTCCTTTATGCTGATACGACGACTACGATGTCGCTACGCGGTCCAGCCACGACGCCCGCAACGACGAAAAGGATCCATCTATGATGCTCTGTCGCACTTCACGCATTAAGTGCAACAAAAAAGCAACGTTGTGCAAACTCACCAAGCGAATGCCGAGCAATTCTTTGGCCCGAAACAAGTGGTGAATGTAGGCCCGTGAATACTTTTGGCAGACGGCACAGCCACACCAACGGTCGAGTGGCTCGTCGCTGTCACGACACGCCGCATTACTCACGTTGAGGCGGAAATTTTTGCCGGCATCACGGATCAATGCCGATCCATGCCGGCCGAGGCGCGTGGGACTGACACAGTCAAACATGTCGATGCCACGCGCCACCCCCTCAAACAAATCATCCACATCGCCAATCCCCAACAAATGCCGTGGTTTGTCATCGGGCATGTGGGGCACCGTCATATCCACCACATCGTAGATTTGCGCCTTGTTGGCACCGAGCGACCCACCGATGCACAACCCATCGAACGCCATACCACCGATGTGTTGGGCACTCGCTTTGCGCAAATCCTCAAACACACCGCCATGGACAATCCCAAACAGCGATTGATCAGGGTTGGGCATGGGAATTGGGTGTTCGCCACGGAGTGTCTGTTGGTGATAGGCTAGACAGCGTGCCTCCCAGGCATGTGTGCGCTTAAGCGAGCGTCGGGTATAGTCGTAGCCAGCACGAAATGGCGGCAACTCGTCGAAGCACAAGATGATATCTGCGCCAATGCCCTTTTGGATTTCGATGCTCCGCTCCGGTGTAAACACGTGCCGCGCACCATCGATGTATGACTTAAAAATGACCGCATCATCGGTGACTTTGACCATGCCCGGTTGTGGTGTAAATGATCCTCGACCTTTGACTTCGTCAGCGATGCCACCGTATTTGAGACTAAAAACCTGGAAGCCACCACTGTCGGTCAAAATCGGCCCATCCCATCCCATAAAGCGATGGAGACCACCATGGCGGGCAATGAGCTCGTGCCCGGGCTGGAGGTAGAGATGGTACGTATTCCCCAAAATAATCTGTGCACCATGGTCGGCAGCTTCGTCTGGGGTCAACGATTTGAGCGTTCCTTTGGTGCCTACCGGCATAAACACGGGTGTCTCAATGACCCCGTGTGCAGTCACAATGTGACCGGCACGGGCCCGTGAATCTCTATCGCGCGCTACGGTCGTGAACTGGAGCGGCATGTATCCTCTGTTCCTCCACTGATGTGCGGTATTATCATGGTGTTTGATATGCTTGTCAAACGTGTCATGCCAAGATAGCTTCATCATAGTGTATTTTTGACACTTTCACAACTCAAGGAGCACATACTATGAGTCATACACAACATCGTCAGCACGCAGATGCACAGATCGGGGGTATTCGTTGTGGAGTATTGACGATCAGCGATACGCGCACTCTAGAAAACGACAGTGGCGGCCAGTTGGCACAGCGCTTGCTCTGCGCCGCAGGGCACGAAATTGCTGCGTATGCAATTGTGCGTGACGAGCCGGTGCAGGTAGTGGCACAGGTGCAGGAGTGGGTGACCGCAGGATGCCAGATGATTATTACTACCGGTGGTACGGGGATTGCCAAACGTGACACCACCATTGACGCACTTGAGCCGTTGTTTGTGCGGCGACTCCCAGGTTTCGGTGAAATTTTTCGTATGCTATCATTTACACAGGTTGGTGCTGCTGCCATGCTTTCGCGGGCCACTGCTGGAACCATTGCAGCAACACTCGTGTTTTGTTTGCCGGGGTCACCGGCGGCAGTTGAGTTAGCCATGACGCAACTGATTGTGCCCGAGCTGCGTCATGTGGTATGGGAAACGGTGCGCCAAGGTCCACTTGGTAGCCAAGGAGCATAAATATGTTTACGCGTGTCGCTCTCGCCATGGTGCGTTTTTATCAGCGCTATTTGTCGCCACTCAAGCCACCAAGCTGTATTTATACTCCTACGTGTTCGGAGTACACCTACCAGGCCATTGCCAAGTATGGGGCACTCAAAGGTATTGCCATGGGAGTTGAACGGTTGATGCGTTGTCATCCCTTTTCGGCAGGTGGGCATGATCCCGTTCCCTAATAGGTACAGAGTTGTGGTATACTATTCACGTATAACGGTATTTACTGTTGTATGTATTATTTGTGCACACATGATGTGCCGCGAACGTTCTCAGGATGGTGTGGCCGATACGGTATTTGATATACCGTCCACCACCTCAAGCAAATTGTCGTCTCCTGGGTGTATTTCAGTGCATAATGGCGTAGTATTTCTACTCCATTCCCAGGGATTCCATCCAACCACGTCCTCGGTCGTGTGTGCTCGTTTTTAGGAGCTCACATCACGTATGTCAGAGCAGTCTCGTAACGATGTTGCGGTATTTATCGACTTTGAAAATGTCTATGTCGGTGTCCGCGACAAACTCGACGCCAACCCCAATTTTGAGATTATCATGGAGCGCTGCAACGAACTCGGTCGTTGTATTTTGGCGCGTGCCTACGCCGACTGGTACCGCTACCCGCGTATCACCAGTGCCTTGTACGCCAACAACATCGAGCCCATGTATGTGCCCACCTACTACTACGACAAGGATGCTGGTCGTACGGGTCGCCCCATCAAAAACAGCGCCGACATGAACTTGTGCATCGACGCCATGCGCACGCTGTTCATGATGCCCGGACTCAAAACATTCGTGCTTGTCACAGGTGATCGTGACTTCATTCCGTTGGTACACGCCATTCGCCAGCACGGCAAAGATGTGGTCATCATCGGTGTGGGTGGTGCTGCTTCATCGCACCTCGCACAAAGTGCCGATGAGTTCATTTTTTATGAGCATCTAATTGGCAAAACCGTTGCCACTCCTGCACCTACGCCCCCGAGCCGTCGTATCAGCGATATCGACGAATACGAGCGCCCGCGCGAGCAACGGGCTGCTGCTGTGGCCAAGCCCGAACGCAAAGTTACCGAGCCGCCTACGCCACCTGCAAATGACGATGCCATCTACGCCTTGCTTGCAGCGGCCATCCTCGAAGCCCGGGCACGCAATATGGCCGGCATTGGTTCGTTGCAATTACTCATGAAAGAACTCTCCAACGGTGAGTTCCGTGTGCAGAGCGTACGCGATGCGCAAGGCCGCCCCATCGACAAATTCAAAGATTTCATCAAAGAAGCCGCTCGTCGTGGCAAAGTGGTCATCTCAACCGATGGCGCTGCCAACGAGGTCTTTTTGCCTGGTGAAGATCCCCGCCAACTGTCACGCTTGGTGGTGACATCTGACAAAGTGCCAGAGCGCAAAGATGCAGAGCTCACTGCCCCGCATGTGGAGTCGAGTCACAGTGAAACGGTTCGTGGCGAATCATCAAATAAGTCGCGTCGCCGTCGCCGCCGTGGTGACAGCACAGAGCGTGACGCCACGCCCGCCAGCGATGCAGTGGTACCGGTGGTGACACCACCGCCTGCCGTTGTTGCCGCACCCGTAGTGCCCAATACGGTGTCATTAGCGGATACAGATGTGGTGCTCGATGATGATGAAAATACCGAGCTTGCGGCCACCATGGTGCCGTTTAGCGACGAAGAGCGCACCTGGGTGCGGGCTATGGTTGCTGCAAGCGACCGTTCGTTGTCGTTTCAGCAAATTCATGACCAACTTCGTGAAAAGCGCAAGCGTGAAGGTGGGATTCAGCGCACCAACGAAGAGTTGCGTTCACTCATCAAGATTGCCATCAACACGGGTGAACTACAGCGCATCGGTCGTGGTAATCGGGTGAGTTATCGTGTTGCAAGTACGGGAACTCAAGCGGTGGCTACGCAAGCCGTTGAACAGCCGACCATGGTTCCCACTCCAGAACGTGAGCATGTACCGGCTGTTGCGGCACCAATCCGTGACATCCCTGTCGATGACGGTCTCGACATGATTGTGACGACAACCGCGCTTCCACAGCCACGTCGTCCCAAAAGTAAATCAACAGTTGCTGTGGCCGCACCTGCACAAAAAGCAACGCCGCCACGTACACCAGCTGCAGAGACACCATCACGGAGTGCAACACGCAAAAGTGCAACTAAACCGGCACAAACACCGTCACGTAGTGCAGTGGCTCCTGAAGTCGCTTCGCCGATTCCGTCGCCACTCGAAGAACCTACACCTGTCAAAACAGTGACCAAGCCAAAAGCGGCGTCGCCAGCAAAGGCACCTGCCAAGGCAAAACTCACTGCAGCACGCCGCCCCAAAAAACCATCGGAGTCGTAGTCATGACTGTTGTCAAAATCTGTGGCATTTCATCACCTGAACACATGTTGGTTGCTGCAGCCTGTGGGGCTGATTATGTGGGGCTGGTCTTTGCCCCGAGTAAGCGGCAAGTCACTGTTGAACAGGCGCAATATCTCATCAAGACGCTGCGTGATGCGGGGTACACGACACCCGTAGTCGGCTTGTTTGTGAATGCGAGTGCCGCAGCAATTCAGTCAGTGGTCCGTACGTGTGCCCTCGATGTGATTCAGCTCCACGGGAACGAGCCATACGCACTCTTGGCCCAATTACCCGCAATACCGGTGTGGCGGGCGGTGCGCCTAGCCGGAAGTGCCGACGAGGAAGAATGGTTGGCACAAACAGATGCACGTGTCACACTGCTCGTCGATGCCGCAGTGCCTGGTGCGTTTGGTGGCACTGGGGCACCTGCTGACTGGCAGGCTGCAGCAGCGCTTGCGCAGCAACGACGGGTGGTGCTTGCTGGTGGCTTGCATCCCGGCAATGTGACCGCTGCCATCGCACAAGTGCATCCATGGGGTGTGGATGTCAGTAGTGGAGTAGAACGTGCTGGCTTCAAAGACAACGGTTTGATTGCAGCATTCATTGATACAGCAAAGCACCACATCACTGAGGAGGCATAATGATGCGACGTTGGTGGAGTTGGCTCGGCGCCATCATGACCATGGTGTTAACTGTACGTTTCGTGTTGACACGCCTGCGCCCTGTCGTATTACGACCAACAAGTGATGCAACCCACGAGTTGAGTGGCGGTGCTACCGCATTGGGCGTACGGCGCATCATTGTGAGTGACCTGCATCTCGGTGCTGGTGACCGCATGGATGATTTCAACGCTGATGCGGATTTTGCTGAATTCGTGGAAACATTCGTCATTGGACCACCAACTGAGCTGATTTTGGCCGGCGATACGTTTGAGTTTTTACAGGTTGTTTTGCCCGATATCAATGATTTTGAGTGGTCTGGTCGCGCGGCAGCCCGCCGCCTAGAAACGATCATGGACGCTCATCCCCTTGTCATGGATGCGCTCGCCACGTTTATCAACGGCCAAGGCAACTATGTGACGTTCTTGGTGGGGAATCATGATTTTGAAATACACTATGCGTCTGCAAAATCACTCATCCGGCAACGGCTTGGTGTGGCTGTAGATGATGAGCGTGTGCGTTTTTGTATCCGGTATGCAGGTGATGGCTTGTACGTGGAGCACGGCAACCAGTTCGAACCATGGAACAGCTTTGTGCGTTTTGAGGGTGTCAGTCAACCGTTTGAACTCGTACGTGGCACAATGGCCGTCAAGAGTGTGATTAATCCATAAGAGCGTTCGCAGTTACCCGTGGCACCACTCATTGACAACGTCAAGCCGAGTTCCGCATTTTTGTGGCATCTGTTGAGTGTCTCAAATTTGCGTGACTTGCAAGTGGTCTCATTCGTGTTACGTGGGATGATGATGTCGATTCGTAGCATGTTGTTGCCATTGACGTACCGACGTAGCGAAGATGTACGCCAGTCAGCAACCACGGTACGCCACCTCGAAAATCAGCGGCGCTTACGGCGTGCCATTGATAGCCTGCACCGTGTGGTAGATCGGCGCCAAGATGACGACGATGAAATTGTGCCACCGTATTTGATGGCACACATCGAACGTGAATCGCGCCGGCAATTGTTGCGCGAAGTCCGCGAATTTAATGTAGCGGTCTTGCGCGAAATGGTAAAATTAGCGCATACTGCCACCCATCACGATACGGTGCTCTTTGTGTGTGGCCATACGCATATGGCGCAGTCAGTGATGATCAACGAGCGTCAGACCTATGTCAATGTGGGCACATGGACTGATGTGGTCACCGATCTGACAACTGGACGCCGACAACAACAGCGTTGTCCGTTCTTGTGTGTGCAGTACGATGCCATGGGCGAGATGTCATATGAGTTTTTGGTATGGCGCGGTCGTGATACGGCCCCGACCATGTGGGCACCTGAAACCGTTGCTGGAGTGCGCCACGAGCGACGTACCCAAAACCCCGTGCACTTTGCAGAAGATGGCGTTACAATAACATCATGGAAAAATGATGAAGGAGACTCACGATGAAGCGTTTGTTACAACTCGTTGGTTTGTTGTTGGTGGCTGGTATTGCGGTAGTCGTCTTTCGTGCGACGCGCCAAGAAAGTGGCTCGGAGCAATCGCAACCCACCGCCAAGCGGTCGATTCCTCCACAGTTTTTGGCGATGCTTGTTGACCCCGTCGACAAGGCTCCTGTTGAACTGATGACCGATAGTAGTGGCCAAGAGTGGCTGGTGAATCGTGCGCGCGGCTATCGTTACCCCGTCAAAAACGGTATTCCGATGATGCGCATCGAGGATGCCGAAGAATTCCACGGCTAATCTGTGTGGTACGGCACCATCCCCCTGTAGCACTGCTACAGGGGGATGATCGTTGTGTCTGACCTTTGAATTAGTGTGCAATGCCTAGATTCACCAAGTGTTGCCACCCGGGTATCACCTGGTCGGCGTGGTTCAATTCGAGGAGCAGACGTGCCTGCGGTGCATGGGTGGCGAGTGTCGCAAAGACAGCGCTGAAATTAATGTCACCCAGGCCTGGCGCCCAGTGCGCATCAAAACTGCCGTCATTGTCTTGGAGATGGACATGATGCAGCAAATCACCGTTTTGGCGAATCCACTCGGTGATACTTGCACCACCCCGCGCGTGGGTGATGCGTACATGTCCCACATCAATGCTCTGGCGGACGAGTGGCGATGCAAATGCACTGATAAATGCACGAAGATGACTAGGATGCTGATCCAGAATTGTTTCGATGACAATCGTGCAGCCACAGGTCTGTGCTCGTTGGAGCACCGGTTGCATGGTCTGCTGTGCTACGGCAATGCTCTGTTCGAGTGTTTTGGGTTGGATAGCACTATGCGTGCTGCCAAAACAGACAAATGGACTATGCACCACCATGTGTGTGGCGCCGATGGCTTCGCCGAAATCGAGTGCTTGCAGGAGTCGCTGTTGCACGACAGCTTGGATGGCTCGGTCGCGGCAGGCAATGTCAATTCCGGCAAATGGGGCATGGATGCCGAGCCGCCCCGTGTAGTGGCGTAACTGGGTACGAATCTGAGTAGCGATTGCTTGCCAATCCTGCTCAAAAAAATGTGCAAGTGTGGGATCTTGGATTTCCAGATCGCGTTGATGTGTCAAAATCCACTCAAGATGATCGGCGAGTGCATCTGATTTGATGGCAGCCCCCACCAAAGGGCGAATAGTCGGCATACACTCCTCCTCGTGATTAGTGGCGCGGTGTTAATTGAGAGCGTGTGAGTGCGATTAAGCCGATGACACATGCACTACTTGCGACAACTGCCACTGCAAGCAACCCACCTTGTAGATAGACCCATTCACTCCCCAGTGACGAAAAAATGCGCCCGATGCCTACTGCAGCAGTCATCAATGCCATCATGGTGCCACGAGCATGGGGCACTGTTTCAGACATCAATGGAAAACTGGCCACAATCGAGTATTCAATGATGGCGTAAAAGACAAAAACAAAGAAGGCAACACTCCACCAACTCTGTCCAAAAAGTGCCATTGTGATGAGACAAATACAGGTCATGCTAAAGCCGTATACAACTGAGCGCCGTTTGCCGATTCGGTCAGCAAAAATTACTACTGCAGATGAGCCGAGTAATTCGGCGATGCCAATCAGCACAAATAGGGCTCCAATCATTGCTTCGTTTGCAGCGAGTTGATCTTTGAGCCATGTACTTTGGCTGACAAAAAACAAATCAAGTCCACCGAAGGCAAGAAAGGGAAACAATAACAAGAACCCCACCTGTGTGTTGAAGACAAATGGAGTGGCGGTATCGGTTGATGTTGGGTTGGCATGATGGGTGTCTGGTAAGCGCCAGAGCAACAATGCACTTGCGACCCCGAGCACGGCAAGCACGATATACGCCAGGTCACTGCTTTGTTGGTAATTGATGAGGTACATCAATGGCGCGACCCCGATAATGGCTGAGACTGCCCAGACCATTTCAAAAATGCCAATGGCACGGGCACGTTCGCCGTAGGCGCTGCGCGCGCTGAGATACGATTGCCCTGCAGGGACATAAATTGCTGTGGCAATGCCAATTCCCAAGTACCCCGCAAAAAACCAGATGAAGTCTTGTGCGATGGCACAACAGCTTGCCCCGATCACAAATGCCCAAATTGCATAGAGCATCATGCGCCGCTCCCCAAAACGATCGGCCAAGCGCCCTCCAATTGGAGAAATCAGCGATGCTGCAGTCTGTACGGCTACAAGGCTTGCACTCTGCTGCAGTGATATGTCGAATCGGTTACTGAGAAACGGAATCAGCGGATAGATGATGCGAAAGGCGGTGGTTGATGCGAAGCGCCCAACGGTCACAACGATGAGTTCGATTGGCCGGAGTTGCATTGTGCTCATAAGGAAACTTTCAAGACACCCAACACGTCGTTGAGATGATCATGTTCGTGCGTGTACATACCAGTAAGAAATGATTCCACGGATGCGTATTGAGCCCAGGGGCAGTACATCTCACGCTGCAGCGCGCCCGCATCGAGTGCATTGAGTGCACGCATAAATGCGTCACGACTATCTGCCGCATACTGTAGTTGTGTAGCTAGTGGCAGCAGGGTGAGGTGTGCATGTGCGGTAGCGTTTATTTCGTCTACGTCTGTCTCATGGAAATTTGGTGTGGCGTAGTGCCGGTGGTGTGCATGAGCCATCAGTGATTTGCACCCTTCAACTTCCCAAAATGCCACATGCATGAGCACATCGCTGATGCACCATGCAGGAGTACCTGCATAGACCACCGTATGCGCAGTATTGCGCTGTAATGTCTCTACCAGCTGTTCCCGACACACGCGCATCTGGTGCAACACTAAGTGGTGTTGATCAGTCATATGGTTATCGCACTTCTAAACGAACGAATCCGTGTTCAGTGTAGTATATTTACATGAGATTGTCATACAGAAAGGATGCACCGTGGAATTCGATATGCAGTCTGTGACCGCACTCGTGATTGGGCTCCTCGCCATCTGGCTAGCCTGGAAAGTTATCACGGGTCTTGTGCGCTTTATTGCGGTGGCTACAATCGTCGTGGTGGTAGTCGTAATGATTATGCGGGTGTTTTAATGTCTGCGCCACTCCGTACGGTGACTGCTACTCGCTATATTACGCCACTGCGTGAGGGTGGCTCGTTGCCGGGGCTCGTCGAGGCCGACGACGACGGCATGTATGTCGTCAAGTTTCGTGGGGCAGGGCAAGGGAGTGGTGCGCTGGTTGCCGAGCTCGTCGTAGGTGAGTTAGCGCGAGTGTGCGGATTACCTGTACCAGAACTGGTATTTATTGACATTGATCCCGTTTTGGTGCGCTCTGAGCCCGACGACGAAGTCCAGGCCTTGGTGCAAGCAAGTGCCGGTCTCAACCTTGCCAGTGATTTTTTGCCAGGGGCGCTCCCATTTGATGCCGCCTTGGTTGACACCGTTGATACGGATCTTGCCAGTGCAATTGTCTGGTTTGATGCACTCATGACCAACATTGATCGCACCCCACGCAACACCAACATGCTCATCTGGCACCGCAAATTGCACGTCATCGACCATGGTGCTGCCTTGTATGTGATGCATGCCTGGGATGGGTTTGAATCACGTATTCAGTCACCATTCAGTGCCATCCGTGATCACGTCTTGTTGCCGGCTGTTGGTAATATCGCGGATGCAGATGCACTGCTGCACGCACGACTGACACCTGCATCCATTGCTGCGGTACTCGACCTCGTGCCCACCGCATGGTGGCCATTGGGACGGCGCTGGCAGCATGCCGTTGAGGCGCAGGCAGCACTACAGCTGTATCTCGAGCAGCGTCTACACGAGCCGCGTGCATTTGTGGCGGAGGTGGCACGTGCCCGTACAGCACTCATTTGATTATGCGATTATCCGAGTCACACCCCGCCTCGACCGCGGCGAAACAATCAATGCTGGCGTGGTCTTGTTTTGCCGTACACGCCGATTTCTGGCAGCACCAACCCATTGCGATGCAGTACGCCTGCATATGCTCGACCACAACTGTGACATTGCAAGTGTGGCCGAGCATTTGGCCGTATTCAGTGGGGTAGCACGTGGTGATCATGCGTACGGGCCGATTGCCAGGCTCCCAATCGCAGAGCGCTTTCACTGGCTTGTTGCGCCGCGTAGCACCATCATCACTACCACACCGGTACATTGTGGTGTGTGTGATGACCCCGATGCCACAGTACAAACGCTGTTCCAAAAGCTGGTGCTCTAGCTGGTCGCTACGGCAACGTTCATTTTACGTGCTAATGCACGCAATGCATCTGGATTGCGTTGGAGCTTGAGAAAGGCATCAATGGTGTCATCAACACCCTTTTTGCCTGCACGAAAGATGGCTTCGTCGAGATATATTTGCTCGAAGAGGGCCGCCTGCTCAGCGACGGGCAACGACCATGATTTGGGATTCAGTTTGTCCGCATATTCGACGGCAACAGGGAGTCGCGACAGGTGCGGCTGAAAGAGTGGGTACTGACTCATCGGGTCATAGCCGACCCAGCAGCCAACCCCCTCGGCATCGAGTGCTTCACATACCACTCGATTGGGAACACCAGCAAAGGCGGCTGGGTTGATTGCAACAATGAAACGATAGAATGACAGCCGTGTAACACGCTCGTCGAGATGCAATGCACGCACCCCCGGCACATCAGCGAGTCGTTGCATAAAGTAGCGCGCGTTTTCGGCACGTTCTTCCATTTGTTGTGGAAATTTTTCAAGCTGTGAAACCAATAGTGCTGCGTGGAGTTCGCCGAGACGATAGTTGCATCCAAAGTTGTATTCGCGCCCTTCGGGGTCTTTGGGGCGACCACAGTCAATAATTGAGTGGGCGCGACGCGCCAGGGCTTCGTCATCGGTGAGCAGCGTACCACCTTCACCGGCAGTGAGAATCTTGGAACTTTGATGGCTAAATGAACCAAATTCGCCAAAACTCCCAATACCGCGCCCACGCCACATTTTGCCTGGACTGTGAGCGCAGTCTTCAATAATCGCCAGCCCATGTCGTTTGGCGATTGCAGTGAGTGCATCCATGTCGCAGACGATTTGCCCAGCGTGCACAGGAATAATCGCACGTGTACGGGGCGTGATGGCCGCTTCGACGGCTTCGGCATCTATCCCCCACGAACGCTGGTCGATATCAACCACCACGGGCACGGCCCCAGCAGCCATTGGTGCATAGGCCGTAGCTGCAAAGGTCAACCCAGGGACAATTACTTCATCGCCCCAGCCAATCCCGAGCGCCTTGAGTGCGACTTCCATGGTAACTGTCCCATTGACCATCAAAATGCCATATTTGCTGCCTTGGAATTTGGCAAACTGCTCACAAAATTGCGCATTATATGGACCTGGTTCTGGGAACCCTCCCCAACGACCGCCCCGGAGCACAGCCAAGAGTTGTGCTTCGTCACGCGCATCAAACACCGGCCAGTCGGGGTACCCTGCTGGGCGAATCGGTGCCCCACCAGCAATTGCGAGTTGATCAGTCATGAAATCCTCCTTGATTCATAGTTGACGACGCATAGTTGACTCGTGGCATAATGTGCGACGGTATATCTATTTTGACTTATTTTGGGAAACCTGTAAATATACTGCAAAAATTACGGTTGACGTACGGTCAAGACAATCGTTGTGCCATCGGGAATCAATATGCCAATTTCGGGTGTACTGCTGACGACTTGCCCTGGTGCAATGGTATCGCAGACTGTCCCAAGTACATCACACCCCTTGTATTCCACCGTTGTGCCCGTGATACCCACAGATTCTATTAATTTGACAGCATCTGATTCATTGATGCCAACTACATTGGGAATGCGGCGATTAGCACCAAGGCTGGTGTAGACCCGCACTGTATCGCCGGCTTGCAAATCACTGCCTGGCACAGGGTCGGTACGCACCACACGATTGATTTCAATGGTCGTGTTGTATTCCTCAATCAAAATGACTCGTAGCCCCATCTCTTCGAGCTGACTACGCACATCGTTGGCGTTCTGATTCAGCACTTGACTGGGTACTCGTGGTGTCAATTTACCAAGACTCAAAATGTAGTGCACCGTATTATCTGCCGGAATCGGATCACCAGGAGCTGGATTTTGACTTAATACGCGCCCTTCAGCCACATCATTCGAATATTTGGGTGCATCAGCAACCGCCATCAGCCCGGCCGCCTTGAGCTGTGCCAAAATCGTGGTCTCGTCTTGGTTCCGCAGATCGGGAACGGTGCTGGCAAGCTGCGCCACCTCAATGATTGCAGTTGGTGTTGGCACCACCTCAGTTGCTGTATTGGCATTAGAATTTGTGAGTGGCGCAATGAACGGATTAAGCGTCCCCATCGCAAACAAATAAAACACACCGAGTGCCAACGTCAGGAGCAACAGCAACAACAAGAACCCCCCAAACTCACGTCCTGCACGTGAAGGCAACGGTGATGTAATCGTTGAGCGTTTGGTGGGTACATGGCGCATCTGTGCGGAAATTGATGTCGCTGAACGCCCGGATGCCGGTACGCGCTGTGGGCGCACTGTTTCACGGACTTCTGTTTCTTCTTGTGCCCTGAGGAGCTGTGCAAACTCTTTCGCCGTAGTGGGTCGTTCGCTGGGGTTTTTGGCGAGTGCACGCATAATCAACGTTTCAAGGCTTTGTGACACATTAGGATTATGGCGGCGAATTGGTGGTGGCTTGGAGCCCACGTGCTGTAATGCCACGGCGACCGCACTATCGCCAACAAACGGCAACTGTCCTGTGAGTGCTTCGTAGATGGTTACGCCTAATGCGTATATGTCGGATTGCGCAGTGGCAGGTTGCCCACGTGCTTGTTCGGGAGAAATATAGTCGGCTGTGCCAAATGTGACTCCAGTTTCAGTTTGTGCAGTTGATAGTCCACTTTTGGCGATACCAAAGTCAGTGATTTTGGCTGTCTCGTCATTGGATACCATGATGTTTTGGGGCTTGACATCGCGATGTACCATGCCTAGCTGATGTGCTGCATCCAGTCCTTCGGCGATAGCAGCCGCAATTTGCAATACTTGCTGGACGGGCAACTGTTTGTAGCGCAAAATCAAACTCTTGAGGTCGCTCCCATCCACGTATTCCATTACGATGAAGTGCTGCCGATCCTCTTGCCCGACATCATAAATATCAACGATGCTTGGGTGACGTAGATTGGCTGCTGCCATGGCTTCGTGACTAAACCGTTGCAAAAAGTTCAAGTCACCTGCATGATGTGGATGCAGTATTTTGATGGCTACGACCCGATTGAGACGCAGATCACGACCTCGGTAGACAGAGGCCATCCCCCCATCACCAATCTTTGATTCAATTTCGTAGCGTTGATTGAGAATTTTGGGTTGCATGGTCATATGTTTCGCCACTACTTACACGAACACACGGCGGACTGCCATATTCGTCGGAGAATGCTCGATAATACCAAGATGTGCTTCGATGACGCTGAGATTGATGATGTCCTCTTGATTGTACTGCAACAGCAATTCGAGCGCATGCTGATCATGCTCGTCCTCGTATCGACGCCAAAGCCGCGGCGCATCAAAGCCGCTCATGCCACTCGTCGTGCGCGCAATTCCCACCATGCTTTCAATGCGCTTTAACCCACCTCGGAGTCCGCGTTTGCGACAGACGTACATCAAATCACTGTGCGTGAAATCATGTAACAGGTTGACACGTAGCCGTTGTCGGATGACTGGTAAATCAAAGCCCGAACCGTTGAATGTAACCAGCGTGTGAACATCTGCGAGTGCCGTGTAGAGTGTCACGTCGTTGATGCCGCCGTCGATGAGTTGGATCGTCCCTTGATCTGCGCGATAGATCCCAACAACACTGATACGCTGATCGAGTGTGGTCTCGATATCGAGATAGGCGCGCATCACATGCTCCTCATACGCAGACGAGGGTGGAACGGACACGTAGCGCCCATACTCATCCTTGAATATCTGACATTATGACACAGTGTAGTGCACATGTCAAAATGTTGTGCTGTGGTGCATATCGATGCGCTTGTCACCGCTGAGCTCCATGGTATAATTGCCGCACATTCATCTGCATTGCCACGAAAGCGAACATGTTGCATGGTGCGCCCAGTTATTCTTGATACGGATCCTGGCATCGATGATGCCTTGGCTATGTTGCTGGCAGTTGCGTCACCAGAAGTCCAGTTGCGTGGAGTCAGTGTCACTGGTGGCAACTGCCCACTCGATGCAGGTGTGCAAAATGCACGTGCGGTGCTCGCATTGGCCCGGCAGCCTGGGATTCCCGTGTTGGCGGGAGTGGCACATCCCTTGTTGCGCCCCCCGTTTACTGCTGCTGAGACACATGGCGCAAGTGGTTTGGGGTATGCTGTTTTGCCGCCATCACCGGCCCCAGTTGCTCATGAACATGGTGTCGACTTCATCATCCGTGAAATCATGGCACAACCTGGTGAAGTCACATTGGTACCAGTGGCACCACTTACCAATATCGCAATGGCGATTCGTAAGGCGCCAGAAATCGTCCACGCAGTGCGGCAAGTGATTATTATGGGCGGGGCACTGCGTGTCGATGGTAACACCACGTCACTGGCCGAGTTCAACTTTTTTGTGGATCCACACGCAGCGCATATCGTGTTGACAAGTGGCATGCCGATTACGTTGGTGCCCTGGGATATTACCGTGGATGTGATGCTCTTTCAGCATCACATCGATCGCTTACAAGCAATTGACTCACCGGTGTCGCGATTCATTGCGGCTGCCACACGGTTCTATATTGAGTTTCATCAGGCAAGCTTTGGAGTGGCAGGATGTGCCATCAATGACCCGGTGGCTCTCGCACTTGCCTTTATGCCCGAACTTGCTACCACTCAGATGGTGCGTGTGGATGTGGAATACACGAGTGAATTGACCATGGGGAAGTCAGTCATCAGTTATGTAGGTGACACGACTCATCCACCACGTGACACTGATATCACCGGCTTTGATAGTACGCGCTGGCCTGCAACTTGGCGGAGCATGCATCGACCAGTTGCCAACGTGCAACTCGTCACTGCATTTGATACATCACGCTTTATTGAGCTCTTTATTGCACGCATGGAGCGCTTAGCACAACACATCCAAGCGCCGTAATGATGCAACTATTGCCGCCCCTCCAACGTCTATCTCAGCAAGTGAGTTCGCTCATTAGAAAGAGGATGCTATGACTGCTTCACAGCGTATTACTCGTAGTCGCACCGATCGCCTTGTAAGCGGGGTGTGTGGTGGATTGGCTCGCTACTTTGGTCTCGATAGTGTTATTGTGCGCGGGGTCTTTGTGGTACTTGGGCTCATCAATCTTGGCATTGTTGCCATCGCCTATCTGGCGGCGATTGTGCTGTTGCCCGAAGAAAGCGAAACCGGCGCTGCCACACAAGCACATCCCGGCTGGCGTTATGACCCATGGACTGGTGAAAAGGTCAGCATAGTAGAACCCACAACCCCAGCGCCTGTAGCAACCACGCCGGCCAAAAACAAGTCGGTCGGTGATGACGACGAAATAATCTAGCTGACGCGCCTCTTTGCATACGCCCCCCCGTGCCCAGCGCACGGGGGGGCGTACGGTTAAATGCGTATACAGCGCATCCCTAGGAACGGGTTGGTCATGGTGGGCTGCATGCGAAAGCGACAGGCACAGCGCGCATACCCGGGTGGGTTAACATAACAACCACCACGAATAATGCGACGCCCATCGTGCTGTGCATCGTTGCGCCCATCGTCACGATACGGATACGGCATGTCGAGCGATGCCGTCCATTCCCATACGCCACCTGCCATATCGAGGCATCCCCACGGGCTGGCACCTGCCGGATAGCTGCCAACGGGTGGGAGCGCGTGGCACGTGTCGCGGACCGCAGCTGCGTGTGGATACCACTCATCCCCCCATGGGAACTGACGCGCATCACTGCCACGTGCTGCGTATTCCCATTCAGCTTCCGTGGGTAAGCGGTACTGCGCATCGGTTTGTGCAGATAACCACGTACAAAAATCATTCGCCATCGGCCATGTGATGTTGACAACGGGTGCGTGTGGTGTCTCAGCCTGTCGTGCCCACTGTGCTGGTGCTATGCCGCCGTTGCGCACAAAGCAGGCATACAGCTCAACGGTTATGGGGACTTGTGCCATCGCATATGCAGGGAGTGTGACTGCATGTTGGGGGGACTCTTCGCGGTATGATTCACGGGTGCCACCGTACTGGGTGGCCAAGCGACTCAAGTCGCGCTCTGGAGTGCCCATCAGCAACGTGCCTGCGGGAATCGGCATGAATGTGGGGAGTGGTAGTGACATCTACGTCAATACCTCCCAACTACTTGATCCATTGACCCGTTGGAATGCAATTTGGATGGGGAACAAATCACGTAATTCTTGGATGTGTGTTATTACCAGGATGGTGCGGAACTCGGTGCTAACACTGTTGATTGCTTCTACGAGCCGTTCACGACCACTTGCATCTTGGGTGCCAAACCCTTCATCGATGATGAGTGTCTCGAGTGGGCGACCAGAGCGTTGATGCAAGAGTTTTGACAGTGCAATGCGCAACGCAAAACTGATGCGAAATGCTTCACCACCACTGAATGCTTCGAGTTGGCGTGTGCCTGACGCATCTGACACGTTGATTTCAATCGTTTCAATTGTGTGCCCAGCTCTGGCCTGCGTATTGGTTGAAATATGCAAGTGGAGCTGGTTATCACTCATCTGTGACAAAATACGATTCGTTTCTTCCTCGAGGGCGGGGACGGCGTGTTCACGAATAATCATCGCTTGAATGCCACGGCCAGAGAACGCTTTCTCCAGTGTTTGATAGCGAAACAATTCGGTGGCAATGGCTGCCAACTTGGTTTGCTGTAAAACGAGTTCGTTTTGTGCTGTAATCGCCTGATCGTATTTGACGGTGAGTTGGGCGACCAAGTCATTGCGGTGTCGCAACTCTCGTTCTGCGTGCTGTTTCATCTGTTGTGGTTGTAGCGTCAAATCTCGCTCTGCGAGGTGGCTTCGTAGGTCATCAATGTGTTGTTGTAGCCGTTGTTGTTCGGCATCATAGCCATGCATGGTCTGTGCCAACGCATGCAGCGTTTGGTGCACATCGTTTTGGCGTTGTATCAGGGCATGGTGGCGTTCTGTCAGCACTGCTAATTCGTTGAACTGCTCGCGTACACCGGCAAGCGCATCAATAGCTGTCTGAATCTCGCGCTCGCTTACTGGGTCATAGGCCAAGGCAGCGAGTTGGGCGTCAAGCGCCATCAACTGCGCTCGTGCCTCTGTGGCAAATGTTTCGCTATCACGCTGATGGTGTGCGTCCGCGAGCTGCGCGGTTGCCGTCTGTTTTTGTGTTTCCTGTTGCTCTAAGCGGGTCAGCTCACTCTGCACATTTGCTAGCTGGGTGGTCACCGCCTGATACTGAGCCTGATATGCAACTGCCTTTTGATATGCACCATCGAGGCGGGTGTATTCGTCGTTGGCCAACGTCAGGGCATGGGTGTGATCGATTTGGGTGAGTGTCGCATATTCGGTATCAAGTGCGTGTTGTTGGGTTTGTAGGCGTGTGAGTTCGTTGCGGGCTGCTTCAAGTTTGCCCAACGTGCTCCTGAGCTCACCGATTTCATCCACGAGTGGTGCACATGCTGCAATCTCGTCATCAATTTGCTGGAGTGCCTGTTGCATCTGCGTGGCATGCGTATGCAGGGTGGTGTATTGTTCGCGCAGTTGTCCAATCTCTTTGTCGAAATCAGTTATGGCCATCGCATAGTGGGCTTCATCCATCATTGTTTGGCAGGTCGGGCATGGTTCATTAATCGTCAATAGAGCTTTTTTGTCACGCATCTCAATGCCCCGTGCCCGCACAATGTCGCGTTGTGTTTTGGTCGTCGTGAGCGTGTCGTTTTGGTGGATACGCTGTTGGTCGAGTGCGCGCATGCGCTGTTGTGCGTGTTGGCATTCGTCGAGTCGCGCCATCAACGTATCCCAACGTGCGGTCATTGCGTGCAGTTCATCACTACGCAGTTGTAGTCGTGTACGGTCGTTGGTGAGTGCTTGTATGCGTTGGAGCGCCTGTTGATGTGTCGCAATCTGCTCCTGAATGCGTTGTCGTTGCTGTTGAATGTGTGCAACATCAGGTGGATTCTCTGCGAGCACGGTCATTTGCGCGGTCAGCTGGTCGTGTTGTGTGCGTACTGCATCAAGTTGCGCAAGTGCGCTATCAAGCAGTGTTATTTTTTGCTGTAAGGTTGCGATTTGCACATCGAGATTGTGTTGAGCGCGCTCGATGTGTGTTACGGCAGTTTGGCGTTGTTGTGTCAGCGTATCGTACTGTTTGCGTTGTTCACGTGATACCCGGGCTTCGGATTCGAGTTGCACGAGTTGCTGGTAGCGTGCTTCGACATCTGTGCGGGTGACAAAGATACTCTCGATGTGCGCAATGTCTGTGGTAAGTTGCGTTGCATTGGCTTGTTGCTCACGGTGTTGCTGCGTCGCATTCGTCAATTGCATACGCGTCTGATGGAGCGCTACTTGTGCATCCGCATACGCCAGGTAGTTGGTGGCTGTGGTGCGCTGTGCCTCAGCTTCTTCGAGTTGGCTGGTGATGAGTGGAATCGATGCGACATTTGCTTCGTGATTGCTCATTTCACCCTTGAGGCGTTGCTCATCTTTGCTGAGACGATCGCGGTGTGCCTTGGCCCGTTCGCGGTATGTTTCGTATACATCAATTTCGAGAATTTCAGCCAAAATATCACGGCGTTGGGCTGGTGTGAGCCGAGTGAAGGCATCCGCTTTGCCTTGGCGCAAATAGGCAGAGTTTTCAAAGACATCGTAACTCATTCCTACTACCGTATCCGTGATAAAGCGTTGGGTTTCGTGAATTGTGCCTTTGGTAATCGACGCCCACTTGTGACTGGCATCGGTTTGTGCTTGATAGAGTTCGAGCTTGGAATTCCCCCGAGACCCTTTGCGAAATGAACGATGGATCCGATAATGGCTGTTGTTCACTGCAAAGGTAAATTCTACATACATTTCTGTTTCACCGATGTGGATGATGTCTGGTTCGGATTGACGTGCTTTACCCCACACAGCCCAATGTATTGCCTCGAGGAACGACGATTTACCGGCACCATTATCGCCACTTAATACGGCGATATGAATCGTTGTGAAGTCAAACTCAGGTGTTTCACCACGATAACTAAGAAAATTATGCATTTTGAGTGTGAGTGGTATCATGGGCGCCTCATTGCATTGCGGTAATAGTCGCAAAAATCGCATCATTGAATGCGCTACTCGTCGATGCCTGCCACAGTGCGGTCAGCGCCTGGCGCTGTTGAGCGGCTTCGTGACGGAGCTGGGTGATGACTTTTTTGCTGTCGGGGTGGGTATGTACTTTCATTTTATTGAGTAATTCAAAGGCCACCACCGTATCCTGCAACATACCCAGGCTGTGTTGCACTGCATCGAGTGTGGTCAGCGCAGGTGTCGTTTCGGCAATAATCACTGTTGGGAAACATTCAAGAATGTAGCGCAAGCGTTTGCCACGGATGCGCCAGGCATGTAATTCTTGCTCCTCAACACGATCAAATGTCTGTGGTAGTGGTTGTTGAAATGCCACGGTACGCTCTGCGATTCGATGCCCTAATACATCGGCCAAGCGTGTCTGCGCAACGCCATCAATTGCTGCTGCCGCAGGAGTGCTCACGAATGCCGCATATTCGAGGATAAACCGCTGATGTTTGTCACTACGAAAGAGCTCATCAAGATCGTGTAGTGCTTGAGTCCGTGTCTGTGCAATCGCACGGGTGATTTCTGGTGCAATGCCATCCACACCGCCGATACGTTGCATGTTGCCGAGGAGCACATCACAGTCGCGCACTTCGCCCAGAAAGCGTGCCATTCTGCGAAAGCCGCGTTTGTACTGGTTGAGTAGTTCTTCGTCGTAGCAACCATCCGCACACTCAAGCAACGCACGTATTTTGCGTAAAATGACGCGCAACCGATGAATATGATCTTGATCAAAGTCGGCGAGGACGTGCATCCGTCGAATGAGCATGCGTCGAAACTGATGGCGCAGTTGCAACCGTAGTCCCTCGCCAAAGGGAAGCTGATGGAGTGAAAGTGCTGCCCCGTACATGGTGTAGGCAGGTGCTACATGCTGTGCAACTAGAGTGTCAACTTGGGCTTGTGCATCGGCTGCGAGTGCTAGCCACAATGGTTCGGTGGTACGGGATTGATGAGCGATGAGTTGCAGTGCGCACGCACTAATGACCCGATTCGTTGGTGTGTCGTGTGTGGCAATCGGGATAAACAGCGCCTCATCGGCGGCTCGTTGTGTCCCCTGTAGCAACGAAAGATGCTGATGCATGCTCGTGTCAGGTGTGGACGGCTGTGCGCTCGCCAACAGGTGCATCCCACGCATATATTTGTGTGTAGTGCCGATCATACTGGGTACGAGTTGTTGGATGCGTGCAATGATGTCATCACGTTGGGTGACTGGCGTCTCGGCAGGCACGCTGACTTCGATTTCGCAGAATGCTTCTTGGTGCCCACTCGCATAGATGATGCCCTGATCAAGGGTGAGAATGGCAATCATCTGTTGCCGTGCATCACACAGTTGGCGGATATGCCGGCGATGAATGACATGAATAATTGGCATCAGTGTGTGTGCATCAATATGCGCAGCAGCAAGTCGTGTAAGGATTTCATTGGGCCAGTGACTCGAGGTCAGCGGGTAGGTACAGATAGGGGTGACATGTGTATCTTGGTGTGATGCGTAGCATATCTGTTGTTTGCTCTGATTGACAATCGCCACACTTATGCTCTGCCCCTGTTGTGCGAGTGCACATGGAGCAGTATCGAGGTAGACCGTATGCTGTTGTGTGGTTTTTTGTGCGAGTAGCTGATACTGGTCAAGTGTACGACGCGCCCAAAAACGCCTTGCTGCGCCTTCATCTATGACGTTCAAGGTGAGTTCGGTGCCGACTGTGGGTATCGTCTCCATGGCATACTTTCATTGACAAGACCAAGTATCGTTACTCTATTATACCGTGATTGATGTGCGCAAGTATGTGCTGTGTGTAGCACGATATTACTGCCTTGCAATGCGCTTTTCTATGCTTTCCGACATTCATGTCAACTTCATGATATAATGCATCAGAAATGCACAATTCGCTGCGCCGGTGATGGCGCATTTTGAGTACACATGGAGTAATGTCGGTGAAGGTTACAAGCGAGCGCTTACCGCGCAGTCTGATGAAGTTGACAGTCGAAGTTGATGCAGCTACGGTTGAGAAAGAGCTTGATCGAGCCGCCCGTACTCTATCACAAAAAGTCCGTGTCCACGGGTTTCGTCCCGGGAAGGTGCCCCGTCCCATGCTTGAACGCCTCTATGGGCGGGCAGCACTTGTCGAAGAAGCCACCGAAAGCATCATCAATGCGAGCTTCTCGCAGGCACTTTCACAAGAAGGTATCGAGCCTATTGCGCAGGCGTCACTCGACGAGGTGCAATTTGTAGTTGAGCCGTATACGTTTGTGGTGCGTGTACCTGTACAGCCGGTTACACATATCGGCGATTATAGTGGCTTTCGCCATGAGCTTGACGTGCCCGCAGTCACCGATGATGTCCTCCAACGTGCCCTCGACGATGTGCGTGAGCGCCATGTGGTGCTCCGTGAGCCCGAAGCCGCACGACCAGCCCAGCAGGGCGACTTGGTCAGTGCTGAAGTCGATGCGCTCCGCGATGGTGTGTCAATCAACGGGCGTGAGCCTGGTCAGCCAGCGTCGAGTAGCGACCTCATCCTGGAGCAGGGGCGCTTGGTGGCAGGCTTGATGGAAGGTGTCATTGGGATGGCTATCGGCGAAAATCGCCAGATTCCATCGATTATGCCTGACGACTATTCTGACGAAAACTTGCGTGGCGTCCCCGTCGTCTTTGACGTGACCGTGCGCCGTATCCAAGAGCGCATTCTGCCCGAGTGGGACGAAATCCCCACCCTCGAGAATTTTTCTGGTTCATTGACCGAATTCAAGCACAAGACCAGTGATGATTTGGCCAAGAATGCACGCAACAACGCAGAAACCCGGCTTGTGAATGCATTCATCGACTATTTGGTGGCACAAGCAGTCTTTGACTATGGCGATGCCTCCATTCAAATCGAAGCCGATCGCATCCTGCGCAACCAAGAAGCCGAATATGCTCGCTATGGTGTGACCGCAGAAGCCGTCTACAAGCAGATGGGGCAAGACCGCAATGTGTTGCTTAATCAGCTGCTGCCGCAAGGCGAGGAGCGCCTCAAGGGGAACCTTGTGATGCGTGAATTTATCCTTGCTGAGGGAATCGCTGTCAGCGACGAAGAAATCGACGCCGAAATCGATACGATGGTGGGGACGTACGGCGATGAACAAGCAGAAACCATGCGCGCGCTGTTGCGCAACGAAATGGTGACTTCGGTGGCGAATGCAGTGCTCGACAAAAAAATGCGTGCACGCATCATCGAAGTTGCCACACAAGATGGTGGCGCTCCCAAAAAGAAGAGCAGCAAAAAGGCCGATGCTGATGCCCCAGCTGCTGATGCTCCCAAAAAGAAGAGCAGCAAAAAGACCGAATAGCAGTCAGCATGTCGTGTAATCGAGGAGGTTGGAGATGAATTGGCGATCACATGTTGATGTTATGGCGCTCATGCCACAGTTTGATCAGTTGGTGCCTACGGTGGTTGAATCAACCAGCCGTGGTGAGCGCTCGTACGATATCTACTCACGTTTGCTCAAAGAGCGCATTATCATGATGAGCTCTCCCATCGAAGATCAGGTTGCCAATCTGATTGTGGCACAGCTCCTCTTCCTCGAACACGAAGACCCCGAACGTGACATCATGTTCTATATCAATAGTCCGGGTGGCTCGATTACTGCGGGCCTCGCTATCTATGACACGATGCGCAACATCCGCCCCGATGTGGCAACGGTATGTGTGGGTATGACTGGTAGTATGGCGACTATCCTGTTGGCCGGTGGCACCAAAGGCAAACGCTATAGCCTCGAGAATTCCACCGTCCACATGCATCCGGCAGGTGGTGGTGCCCGTGGGTATGCCCCCGATGTCGAAATCATGGCTCGTGAGTTGCTCCGTGAGCAGCAGATTATCCGCGAGTTGTTGGCCGCCGATACGGGTCAGCCCATTGAGCGAATTGCGAATGACTTTGACCGTGACTTGTTTATGAGCCCGTTACAAGCCAAAGAATACGGGATTATTGACGAAATACTCACGCGCGATGCCATGCAACAGCGTGGTGTGTAATTTGTTAACTGGCTGAGGCAGATGCGATGAACAGCAACCGAGGCGTGTATAACTGCTCATTTTGTGGGCGTAGTCAAGACGAAGTACAGCGGCTCATCGCTGGTCCACCGCCGATTTTTATTTGTGATGAATGTGTTGCAATCTGCAATCAAGTCATCGCCGAGGAACGTCAGCGTGTGCAACCTGCCAAAACACCCTCGATCAGTGAGCGACCACTACTGACACCACACGAACTGCGTGCCAACCTCGATGCCTACGTAATCGGCCAAGAGCGTGCCAAAATCATGCTGGCTGTGGCTGTGTATAACCACTACAAGCGTATCCGGGCTAATCAGCAACTCGGTGACGTCGAAATCGGCAAAAGCAATATTCTGCTGCTGGGTCCGACTGGCAGTGGCAAAACACTGCTTGCACAAACCCTTGCTAAAGCACTCGATGTGCCGTTTGCTATTGCCGATGCAACTGCCTTGACCGAGGCTGGCTATGTTGGTGAAGACGTCGAAACCATCCTGTTGCGCTTAATTCAGGCGGCTGATGGTGATGTTGAACGTGCCAAAACGGGTATTCTGTATATCGACGAAATCGACAAAATTGCACGTAAATCGGATAATCCATCGATTACACGCGACGTTTCTGGCGAGGGGGTGCAACAGGCCCTGCTCAAAATTCTCGAAGGGTCGGTGGCGCATGTGCCACCTGTACCTGGACGCAAACATCCCCAACAAGAATACATTCCATTTGATACGTCACAAGTCTTGTTTATTTGTGGAGGTGCCTTTGAAGGCATCGACAAAATTATTGCCAGTCGTGTTGCCACTAAGCGCACCCTTGGTTTTGCTGCTACCGCTACACCAGTGCCTGGTATCGTAGAGGCACCTACCTTGTTGGCGCATGTCATCCCCGATGATTTGCTCAAGTTTGGTTTCATCCCGGAATTCATTGGGCGTATCCCCGTGATTGCTCCGTTGCAACCCCTTGATCGCGAAACCATGAAGCGGATCTTGGTCGAACCCAAGAATGCGGTGGTCAAACAATATCAACGTCTCTTGGCAATGGACAATGTGACCCTTGAATTCAGCGATGATGCCTTGGATGCAGTTGCTGATGCCGCCCTGCGTTCAGGTACCGGCGCCCGCGCCCTGCGCAGCATTCTTGAGTCTGTCTTGATTGATGTCATGTATGATGCACCGTCACATGCTGACCTCGATCGCTGCATTGTTACTGCGGATGTGGTCAATCGTATACAGCCGCCACAGCTCATCTATCGCGTTACTCCGGATGCCACACTCGATCCAACGGGATAAAGATTTTGCCTACTTCACAAAATCAGTATTTTGTGTATAATTATGATGTATCGTACGACATACTATAATATTCTCTAGTCACTGATAGTATCGCGTCTCTTTACTGCGCAGGGTGCGCTTCTTTTTGGGTCGTATTTATTACTACAAAAGGTGGTACTACGATGAAGTTAACACGACGAATTACCGGGCGAGGCGACCAGCAGACACCGCGGCGGATTCTATTTGCTGATGATGATCCATCTATTGCCACGCTCATCCAGGTGACGCTCAATGGACCACGCTACGACGTGGTGGTGGTCAAAAATGGACTCGAAGCACTCAAAGCGTTCAGTGATGGAGCCTTTGACATCGTGCTTCTCGATGTGATGATGCCATATGTCGACGGATTTGAGGCGTGCAAACGCATTCGTGAGCAATCCGATGTGCCAATCATCATGTTGACTGCACGTGATGGCACTGATGACATCGTGCAAGGATTTGAGCTTGGCAGCGACGACTACATCACCAAACCCTTCAAGACGGCCGAGGTAATTGCCCGTATCGAAGCGATTTTGCGCCGTGTCGATGGCATGAAAAATCGCCAAGCGCCAGCCATTGTGCGGGTCGGTGACATCGAAATCGATGCACCACGGCATCGTGTCACGTTGGATGGCAACGATGTCAATCTTACGCCGATGGAGTTCGAGTTGTTGTACTTCTTAGCCGCAAACTACGGCGAGGTCTTTGACCGCGAAACGCTCTTCCAAGAGGTGTGGGGCTATGATTACGTGGGTGAAACCAATCTTGTGGACGTCTGTGTGCGCCGGCTCCGTGAAAAAATCGAAGAAGAGCCATCCCGTCCGCGGCGTATCCTGACGGTGCGTGGTGTTGGCTACAAGATGGCCGATCTCCCTGCAAACAGTGTTGCTGGTGTGTTTGTAGAGCCAGTTACCGAGCCGTTGTCGCCCAACGAGCAGTACAACTTCGGTCGCTAGCGTTGACCATTAGACGCGGGCGGTGCCATTCGGCACCGCCCGCGTTGTTGTGCGTGTGGATTAATGGTCGCGTTATTCTTCGCTGGTGTCTTCGTCGCCTTCAGCGTCTGTATCCGCATCATCATCATCATCTTCGAGCATGTCGACACCCACCATGTCGCCAATATCGAGGATGCGTTTTTGGCGCTCGTCTTCGTCCTCGGGTTCATCGGCCACCATCGCAACCACCGTGTCGTTGTCGTTGAATGTGAGGACGCGTACACCTTGGGCGCTGCGACCACATGCACGGATATCGCTGGCCTGTGTTTTGAGGACAATCCCGTTGCGCGTGATAAAGGTGAGCACCATGTCTGCACTAATGACACAGGCGGTTGCAATTACATCGCCGTCAGCGAGCCCCATGGTTGCCATCCCCTGAGTGCCACGTCCCTTGGCGCGATAGAGCTTGACTGGGGTGCGTTTGCCTTTGCCGTTGCGGCTAATGGTGATGAGTTGCGCCGTGTCTTTTTCTTTGGTGGTGACCACATCCATGCTCACTACGACGTCACCTGTGCGCAAGTTGATGCCACGCACACCACTCGCTGGGCGTCCCATGGAGCGTACCTGTGCCTGCTTGAAACGTAGTGTTTTGGCGTTCTGTGTGGTCAACATGATATCTTCGTCGCCCATCGTGGTTGTGACCCAGCCCAATTCGTCGCCTGACTCGAGTCCGATAGCAATGAGCCCGTTTGAACGCACCATGCTGTATTCTTCGAGCAATGTGCGTTTGATTTTGCCACGACGTGTCGCCATCAGCAAGTATTTGGCTTGGCTGTAATCGGGCACCGAAAGCACCGACGTGACACGCTCTTCGGGTTGCAAGTCGATCAAGTTGACGAGTGGCAACCCTTTGGCTGTCCGGCTGGCATCTGGGACTTCGTGTGCCTTGAGGCGGTAGACTCGCCCACTATTGGTGAAAAAGAGCAAATCGTGCATCGTATTGCAGGTCAGGATGTGACTCATCACGTCTTCTTCGCGGGTGGCCGCACCACGGATCCCTTTGCCGCCACGCCGCTGCGTGCGGAAGGTGTCTGGTGACTGACTTTTGATGTAGCCACGATTCGACAGCGTAATCAGCAACTTTTCGTCGGGGATTAAGTCTTCATCATTGACTTCGCCATTGACGCCATACACGATTTGGGTGCGTCGCGCATCGCCGTATTTGTCAGACAGATATTTGAGGTCTGCTTTGATGAGCGAGTTGAGTTTGGCCGCGTTGTTGAGAATCTCTTCGAGTTCACGAATGGTTTTGCGCACATCACTGAGCTCTTCCTCTAGGCGCTTGCGCTCGAGTGCTGCCAAGCGCCCCAGCTGCATGTCGAGAATGGCGTTGGCCTGCGCCTCACTAAATGAGTAATCGCGCACCAAATTGTTGCGTGCAGTATCACGTGAGCGCGAATCGCGAATCGTCTGGATTACCGCATCCAGGATGTCAATGGCCCGGGTCAACCCCTCTAAAATATGTGCCCGTGCCCGTGCTTTTTCGAGATCGTATTCGCTCCGACGCCGGATGACTTCACGGCGATGGTCAATGTACTCCTGGAGCATGCGCTTGAGCGTCATCAGGCGCGGCTGCAACCCGTGTTCGATGAGCGACAACATGTTGATACCAAACGATGTCTGCATCTGGGTATGCTTGTAGAGCGCATTGAGCACTTTGCGTGGTTGTGCATCCTGTTTGAGCATGATGACCACGCGCATGCCCGTCCGATCTGACTCATCACGAATATCGCGAATGCCTTCGATTTTCTTTTCACGCACAAGTTCGGCGATACGCTCTTGTAAGCGTGCCTTGTTGACTTGGAAGGGCAGCTCAGTCACAATAATTTGATGACTATTGCGATTGCCTTCTTCGACGTGTGCCTTGGCTCGAATCGTGACTTGACCACGCCCCGTGGTATACGCCGCATTGATGCCCTCGTTGCCGAGAATCAATCCTCCCGTCGGGAAATCAGGACCTGGGATGAATTTGATGAGCTCTTCGGTGGTGGCATCCGGATTATCAATAAGATGGGTGATGGCCTGCGTGACTTCGTTGAGGTTGTGTGGTGGTATGTTGGTGGCCATACCGACCGCAATACCGTTGGCTCCGTTGAGCAATAAATTCGGCAACCGTGCCGGCAATACTGTTGGTTCACGAAAGGTACCGTCGAAGTTGTCACGGAAGTCGACCGTGTTCTTTTCGATGTCAAAGAGCATTTCTTCGGCAATGGCTGAAAGGCGTGCCTCTGTATAACGCATGGCTGCTGGTGGATCGCCATCGATACTGCCAAAGTTGCCTTGCCCATCAATCAGCGGGTAGCGCATGTTCCAGGGCTGTGCCAAGCGTGCAAGGGCATCGTATACCGAACTATCACCGTGCGGATGCATCTTGCCTAATACGTCACCCACAATACGAGCGCATTTCTTGTATGGTTGATTAGCACGCATGCCCATCTCCCACATACCGTACAAAATACGCGTCTGTACTGGTTTGAGCCCGTCACGTGTGTCTGGTAACGCACGTGACACAATCACTGACATGGCATAGTCTAGGTACGCAGTGCGCATTTCATCGGTGATGCTACGGTTGCGTATTGTTCCTACATCCATAACTCGCTCCCCTATGTTGAATCGAGAGAAGATTACAATTTGATGAATGTATTATACCATATGTTTTGTGCAAAATGATAGCCGTTTGTATGATGAAAATGGAGGAAATTATTCACACATCTCATCAGCATTCTTTCACGAGACAATTCGCATTAGAATGCTACAATATGTCATAATCTTACCAGGTAGCTGTAGCATACTTTTGCTAACGAAAAATCTCCCCGTTTGTGTCGTCTACCCCCCGTATTACTTGCTTTACGATAGACATAACATTATTAACATTTTTCATCTTGAATTATGACAGAATGATTACAGTACCGTCTCAGGCATCTCATGTACATGACAAAAACGTTGCTATTCGTGCGTTAGTTGTAGGCCACGTACAGCGACCGGAGTAAATTCGAGGTAGTCACAGGCAGTCAGTTGATAGGTGATGCCATCGACCATGCCTTGGACGGCATTCCCCCAATCATCGGGGCGATGGAGGTGCCCGTATAGACATGTCTGGACACCTGCAGTGCGAAACTGCGAGACGAAATCAGTGGCACGGCGATCAATAAATGGTGGGAAGTGAATCATCGCCACAATTGGGCGCCCATGGGCAATAGCAGATGCATCATCGAGGGCACGTTGCATGCGCAGTAGTTCACGTGCATAGATGCGTTGATCTACGGCGGGATCAAAGCCAGGCATTCCTGGTGCTGACCAGCCACGGCTGCCACACACAATGACCTCACCAAGGTCATACGCATTGGCTTCAACAAGCGTAATCGACGCCGGCATGCGTGCACGAATTGGGGCGGCTCTATCCCACCAATAATCGTGGTTGCCTTTGATGCAGAATTTGCGACCTGGCAGCTCGTCAATCCATGTCAAATCGCGTAAGGCGTCGTTGAGGTGCATCGCCCACGAAATATCGCCAGCAATCAGCACCACATCGTCGACTGCTACGAGCCGGCGCCAGGCAGCCGCAATGCGTTCAGGATGATTACGCCAGCGATTGCCAAAAATATCCATCGGTTTGGGATTGGCAAACGACAAATGCAGGTCAGAAATAGTCCAAATCATGCCATTACTATCGTAAAGCACCACGTGGTGCGTTCGTATCCTTATGCATCTATCGTATCATGCAGGCGCGGCAATGCCAAATCAGCTGGTACCCACGCAGGGAGTGGTGCTTGAATGACGAGAGGCGATTCATGGATGGGGTGGGGCAGATGCAGTTGCCAGGCATGGAGTCGGTGCGCAGTGACTCCATCATCGCTCCGCCCATAGCTGTGGTCGCCGACGATGGGTAATTCGCACGCATGTGCATGGAGCCGAATCTGATGTGTGCGCCCAGTCTCTGGCACGGCGAGCAGCAGGGATGTGTAATCGGTGTTGCGTGCGAGCACCCGGAATGTGGTGCGCATTTCTTTGATGTGTTCGCCATTGGGCAAGAGTTGGCCAACCTGGTCGTGTGCATATACGCGGAAGCGACCACGATCGCTCCGCCCATGCCCCGTCAACAACTGGTGCTCTTCCCACTGTGGGTGCCCGTGGACATGGCACAGGTAGTATTTGCGCGCACGGTGGTGTACAAACATCTTTTGCAGATTTGCATTGGCGTGGGCGTGATGGGTAAACAGCAGTACTCCCGTTGTATCGCGGTCGAGACGATGTGCAGGGTGGAGCGTCGGGAAGTAATCGTGTTGCGCGAGCAGACCAGCGAGTGCAGTTCGCAAATGATTCTCAGCATCCCAAGGGGTCGCGTCGACATACGTACCAACCGGTTTGTTGAGTGCAATCAGCCATTTGTCACGGTAGATGATAGCTGATTCGTCGAGCTGGCAAGGGCGGGCGTGTGCAGGAATGGTGTGCAGGTGCACGTGCATGCCCGGCAGCAGCATCGCCTGTGGGATGCGGATGCGTTCGTGATTGATCCACGCGCCGCCCCGGTCTATCAACGAACGCGCTGCGGCACGATCGCCAAGCGTTCGCGCCGCAGTATCTAGCAGTGACTCATAGTGCGTGGCGACGAGCCGGTATGGTCCGTTATGAGGACTGTCGGCTGACATACTGTTTGTGGTAATACTCGCGATACTCACCACTTTTGATGGGGCGCCACCATGCCTGATTGTCGATATACCACTGGACAGTTTTGGCTAGTGCCTGTTCAAAGGTGTGACGACTCTGCCACCCGAGGGCACGTAGCTTGCTGGTATCGAGCGCATAGCGCCGATCATGACCAGCACGGTCTTTGACATAGGTAATCAGCGTGTGTGGTTTCCCGAGGATGTCGAGAATGTTGTGCGCCATGTCGATGTTGCGTGTTTCGACACCAGTGCCCACATTGTATGCTTCACCGGCAACACCCTTGTGTAGCACAACATCAATGCCTTCGCAGTGATCGGTGACATACTGGTAGTCACGCATCTGTTTGCCATCGCCATAAATCGGAATGGCAATATCATCCATGGCATTGGTGGTAAACAGCGGTACGGCCTTTTCTGGGTAGTGGAAAGGACCAATATTGTTGGAGCCACGCGTAATCGTGGTGTGCATGCCATAGGTGACATGATAGGCATAGACGATGTGTTCGGCACCCGCTTTACTCGCAGAGTATGGGCTTCGTGGCTCGAATGCGTCAGCTTCTTTGGAGCGACCTGGCTCGGCGATTTGTCCATATACTTCGTCGGTACTAATCTGGTGAAATCGTGGTAAACCGAGCTCGCGAGCTGCTTCGAGAAGTGCCCATGTGCCATTGACATTGGTCTGAATGACTGCATCTGGTTGCATAATCGAACGGTCAACATGCGTTTCTGCAGCAAAGTTGACGATGGTATCGATGTTGTATTGTTGGAGTGTTTGCTTGACATGTGCCAGGTTGCAGATGTTGCCCTCTACAAACTGAAACTTGGGATTGGTGGCCGCAGCAGCCAGATTTTCACGGCGACCAGCATAGGTGAGCGCATCATAGACGATGATGTCGTAGTTGTAGCGTTCGAGCATATAGTGCACGAAGTTGCTACCAATAAAACCGGCTCCCCCTGTCACTAACAGTCGTTGCATTGCATATCCTTCACAGTAAACGCATCGACATCCATTGTAACACCGTTTCATACCATGTGGCTACGGGGTGGGGTACGGGTATGGGAACGGTCGTGCGGTGGCACTAATCGATGGCGTAACCGAACGTGTGCGTGTCATACTCGGTGTCAATGTTATTGTGCGCGTGGCTGTACCGAGCGGCATGGGATACGGATACCCACCCATAGTGACTTCGGTTGGTGACAGCGTAATTGACGGTGTCCGTGACGGTGTACGCGTGCGTGATGGTGTACGCGTCAGTGATGGTGTACGCGTGAATGACGGTGTGCGTGACCGCGTCGGTGAACGCCGATCTGCAAATGTGTATTGATCATAGGCGATTTCGGCCATTTCCCAGGTCATTGCGGTGCGGTAGAAGGCAACCTCATCGATGCGACCAATATACGGGGCACTTGTGCTGAATCCATCCATACCCATCCAGATCGTCATCAGACCAGATGGGATGACCGTGAATGTGGCTGTGGCAACAGGTGCACCATTCAGGTAGAGGGTAGCCTTTTTGTCAGCACCGATGCTACACAATACATGTGACCACACATTGCTGGGAATGGTGGCAACACTGGTGAGACTGTTGCTACCAAAGCGACAGAAAATCTCACTGTTGGCCGTGGTGCCCAACAAAAACTTCTGGGTTTGTACGGGGCTTTTGGCGGCAATGGCTACCATTTCGTTTGACATGGTGTCTGGGTAAATCCATGTACTGACGGTAAATGGCACATTCGCTGCGGTGGTGAGTGGATTCTTGATTTTGAGCGATTGGCCACTGGCGAACTCAACTGCATTGCTAAAGCGAAGTCCACTTGCACCAGCACTCGGGCACACTTGAGGGGCAACACATGTGGCTGGATTGGTTGCCACAATGGCATTGACAAACGAAGTCGCTCCGCTATTTTCATTGAAGAAATAGCGTGCCATCATACTCGTGCGCAAATAGTCAACTGGGAATGGTGTGTTGGTGGGTGTACGTGTGTTGGTGTGCGTACGTGTGGGTGATATGCGTAGTGGATCGGTGATGTAGTAATGGTAAAGCCCATCGATTTGACCACTCTCAAGCGCAAAATTGTAGAGCGAAACCTCATCAATGTCGCCATCGTACATTGCACCATTCCGTGCTGCATTGCTCCCAAAAACCCCGTTAAAGAGACCACGCGGTGTGGTAACGACTGTTTCACTTGCCACAAGATTACTATTGATGTAGATGCTGCGTTGCAATGGTGTTTGACTAAAGGTACAAGCGAAATGGTTCCAATTCCCATCATTGATGGTTGTCGGAGCAGTCAAACGATTATTGCCAAAGCCACAAAAGAAATTGCCAGTGCTGTCGAATCCGACAATGATTGCCGAAGAGTTACCATGCAAGGTCAACACATTCATTTCACTGCCAGTTGCATTGGGTTTTGCCCAGAATGATACGGTTCCACTCCCGAGGAACGTGAACGGCCGTGCCACATTGGTATTGTGGCTGCCGGCAAAGCGCAAGGCATTACCACCGACGCCACCGGCTACGATTTCGGGGCAGCGTGGCGCAGGGGCACTTGGAGTGCCACCACACGTTAGCATGTAGGTTGAGTCAACTGCACTCTTGAGAATCATATTGACTCCCAAAGCGTCATTGAAGTTGTAGCGCCCCATGCGTAGTTGGCTCGCTACTTCGGTCATGGTGCGGGTCAGTGAAAGTGTACGCGTGAGCGAGAGTGTACGGGTGCGCGTGTTCGTCCGCGTGTTGGTCGAGGTACGGGTACTTGTTGCCGTCCGTGTCACACTCGCCGACGGTGTGATGGTGCTGGTCGGCGCAAGTACAGTGATGGTGGTCGCTTCAAGACCGCATGCGTTGAGTTTGGGGTCTGCGTTTGAGTCACAGGCACCATCGGGGTAGCCTACAAAATCTTTGACAACCCCAAAAACGAGTGTGTACGTCCCTGGCTGGGTGAACTGCACTTTGCCCGTAACAACTCGGCTTGCCCCAGTTGCAAGTGGCGTGCTCCCAATACTCCAGCGCCAGGGGTGATCAATGGTGCTCCCTACAGGACAAAGTGGTGGCTTACTTTTATTGGCTTCATCCCAGCCGACATATCCGGCTATAACACGAAACTTGCCCGTATCTCGCGGAAACTGTGTGATTCCGTTGTTGGTGAATGCCCAACACTGATTCTGTACGTATGTGTAATTGGTATCGCTGGTAGCGAATGAGGATCCACTAATCGATACTGACTGCGTGATACTGCCACCATAGCTTACATCATCGTATTTGTTGGTAATAGTGAACTGAAACGTGACTGTTTCACCTGCAACCAGGGTGGTTTTGTCTGGTACCACAGACAACCATGCACTACTGCGTGCAACGGGCGTAGCAGTTTGCGTAGCAGTCGTCGTGACTTGTGGTACAGCAATATTCGTGCCACTCTGTGCATTTGCAATCACAGATTGGGCTACGATTACCAATACACCAATAATGAGCGCTGCCAGCACATACAGATGAATTACACGCATGGATCCCGTCCTTAACCTATGGTCTGCTTCTAGCCTAGCGTACTCTGGCATGCAATGCGATGATACGTGGCTGATATGTCACTGCTATATAGATGTCACCATTGACTCGATGGTTCCAATTAGTATACGACAATACATAGTATACCGTAAAAGTGCAGGTTCGTATAGTGTTAGCGCACCACATTTGTACGAAATACGGTTGCATCATTTGTCCAGTAGAGACTGGTGTCGTGGGCTGTGAGCAAGCCAGGCATCTGACTACTCAATAGCACACTACCACGTAGTGCAAACGGCTGACTCCCCACACTGTAAATAGTGGCAGTCCACGGGGCAGTTTTGCTCACTGTGAGGAGCTGTAATGGCGATTTGAGCACAATCATTTGTGACACTGGTAGATTCTGTTGTGATATACGGGTAATGTTCTGATTGGTCATATTGTACTGGTAGCGGGCTACCGTCGTGCCATCACTTGCATAGAGCATATTGAGTGGTGTCATATTCACCACGTTTGGTTCTGTATGTACCTGCAATAGTGGCTTTGTCACTATCAACGGTGTACCAGCGGTAAGCGTGCCGTTGATTAAGCGCACCGTCTGTATATACCCCGTATTGGTCGTAGTGCGTCCCGTAACGATCACGCCAAATTCGCCAGTATCACTGTTGTGCAGTGATGTCACTGCGCCTGCAAGAATGAGTCGCGGTGTGAGTGCATAGATCTGTGTCGGCGCATTCACGAGGGAAACAAGCTCTGTACGCGAAAGTGCAGTACCACTGATCGGTTGGGTAACTGCAAGCGTAATGGAGCGACCATTTACAATCATGGCTTGTGGTAACGCAGTCGATATTCCCGTCCAGTATCCTGTTTCACGTGGTGGGAATTGTGACACATCAAAGCGTTGTACATACAATGTATTCCACGTCAGTTGACCAACCACAAAGAGTTGATTACTGTCTAGTGTATTGAGTTGCATGGCATACGCATGACTGCCATCCAGCGGAATCTGGCACAAACTGGCGAGTGTGATTGGATGCAGACACGTCAGCACCGGATTATGCGTATTCAGCGCAAAGAGTGCCTGAGGTGCAGCAACGAGATGATTAATCGTACTCCCCAGTGTTTGCGAAATAATGCCACCTTGATCGATGACAGGGAGTTGTGTCATCGTCGCTGTTTGGGTGGCTGTGGGTGTACGAGTGGTACTACTCGTACGGGTATGTGTCAAAGTGCGTGTTGGAGTTTGTGTGCGTGTTGGGGTTCGTGTGCGCGTCATACTCGCAGTCACACTCGCAGTGGCAGTGCGTGTCGGTGAGCGCAGTGTGGCTTCAGCCGTGGCAGTACGCCGGTCGGCGAGCTGGGTGGCGTTGGCTATGATGTGGGCCGCGGTCGCCGTCAGCGCATTGCTCCGTATGGTTGTTGCATAGGCTTGTTTGCTCGCTGTTGCCGCCGCTTGCGTCTCTTGCATGTGTTGGCGTTTAATGATGGTTGCAGTCAGATTTGCCCCACGTGTCAGTACGATTGCCGTTTGTTGTTGACGAGTACTGGTAGCCTGGGCCTGGCGGACTGCAAGCGTGGTTGCGGTGCGATTGGTGTTGGCGATCTGTGTTGCATCACGCCATGCACTCACGGTCTGGAGGATAGCGATACGGGTGAGTGACGGTAATGGTGTCGATGTACTCGTGGCTGTGCGTGCAGGGCTACCGGCAGCACGTTCGGCAGTAGCAGTGCGGCGATCTGCCACGCTACTGGCCGTAAGCGCAGGAGCTGCGGTGGCAGTCGCCGCTTGATCAGTTTGGCGCACTGCCTGATATGCGTGAATAGTAGCCGTACTGTTGCTAATACGCGTACGAATGTTGTCGGCAAGTGTGGGTGTTGCGGTAGGTCGTATGACTACGTTGATTGTAATCGGCTTGAGATTGCAGACACCGGTGTTGCTCGCAGGTGCACAGCTCTGATCGGGATACCCCACCCAGTCTTTGACCAGACCAAAGTAGATGGTGTAGCGCCCTACCGTATCGAATCGGACGCGACCAATCACGTCACGCACGGCACCGGCAGCGAGTGCTGTGCTACCGATACTCCAGCGCCATGGATGATTAATGGTCGATGATATCGGACATTTCACCGCCACATTCGCATACTGACTATCCCAGTTTGCCACCCCAGCCATGATGCGGAAGCGCGTATTGGCAATAGTTGACTGTGCGGGCTTGTCAAACATGGTTGTGCCAGTCTCATCTCGTTTGGCCCAGCATTCATCGTACTTGTAGGTGTGTGCGGTATCAGCCTGTGTAAAGGTAAATGCGGCACCGCTAATCGCAGTGCTTTTATAGTTGTTGCGCACACTCACCGTGAATTCCGCTGCATCACCCGCATAAATTGTAGTAGATTTGGCGCGTACACCGGCAATCCACTCGGCATTGATGATGCCAGCCATGGTGGTGCGCATGCCCGGGAGCAATCCGTACAACACGTCCCCTGGGCATGTGGTTGAACCAATATCGCGATGCCCAACAATGGTATTCAGTGTGACGTTTTTGTGGGCATAGTATGCCGTAGTATCTGGCGTAATTTCATAGGAGGTCATCAGCCATGCCAACAGACTGGTGAGTGCGTTTTGTGCTGATGTGGTAGGGGCGACGCCGCTAAATGTTCCCATCATTGAGATACCAATGGTCGCACGGTTGTAGCCGAGCACGTGTGCGCCATCAATGACGGTACCATCATTGGGGCGGACTCCGGTAAATCGCCCCTCGTAAATGACTCCATTTGGATCAATCAAAAAATGATAGCCGATGTCGCCCCAATCGCGTGTAATTGTGTGGAAGCCCCAGATGGAGCGTACCCGTGCCGCCCAATCACTTGTCAGTGGGTCGTTGGGCGTGGCAGTGTGATGGACCACAATGTGGGTCGGCGGTACGATTTCACTTGCAGTTGGCATCCAGGTTGCTTCGGTGGTTTCGCCAGCAAGGGCACGTGAATCCCAACGTGCAACTGTACTGCCCCCCCACATACTGCGC
>JBKCGB010000212.1:0-19115 GCA_046303375.1 Roseiflexaceae bacterium | reverse complement strand
GCAGTCAGGGAGCATCAGCGCACGCTTAAGCACTATCACTATGGTCTTTAGCATCGCCAACATCATCGAAGCAACGCTACTCATTGGATGGCTGTGGTACCATCATCGCACCATTGTCCCCATCCAACAACCGCTTACATGGTGTATTGGTATCGGCGGGATGATGGTATTATTACAACTAGCATATCTGATACCTCCATTCCAAAATAGCGAATCTTTTACTTCCAGCGACCTGACTGCCCTGATCGTGAATGTACTGTTTTACGTGGGATGTCTGGCATGGGGTATCGGTTGGTGCAGTCAAGGATTTGGATTCGTGCGCACACGTCTGGTCGCACACGCATAAGTCAAAGAGGTACACCATGAATCGAACAGTAGCCTTGATTTTGGCGGGTGGCGAGCATCCCGCATTGAGTGTGCTTACTGCGGAGCGTGCCGAAGCAGCTGTGCCATTTGCAGGCAAATACCGAATCATCGATTTTACCCTCTCAAACTGCATTAATTCTGGTATTACTAATGTGGGGGTACTCACACAGTATCGTCCGCGTTCGCTCCAAGAACATATCGGTGTCGGTAAACCGTGGGATCTCGATCGGCGCATCGGCGGGGTGCACATTTTGCATCCCTATCTCGGGAAACAGGGGAGCAGCTGGCAGCGCGGCAATGCCGATGCGTTGCGCGCCAATCTGGATTTCATCGCCGAGCAACAAGAAGAATTAGTCCTCGTATTAGCGGGAGATCATGTCTACAAAATGGACTATCGCCCGATGGTGCAGGCACATATTGCGAGCCAATGTGATGTGACTGTCGCTGTACATCCTGTAGCGGCTCACGAAGTGCAACGGTTTGGCATTGTCACGCTGAATGATCGTGGCATGGTAAGTCACTTTGCAGAAAAACCAAGCAAGAGCGTATCTACGCTAGCGTCAATGGGCATCTACTTGTTTCGCAAAAGCTATTTGCTCGACATGCTTGCACGCCACGACGGTGAAAACATTGGCCGTGATATCATGCCGGTCATCATCAATGAGACACCGGTCAACAGCTATACCTTTCCCGGATATTGGGCCGACGTAGGGACATTGCAGGCGTACTATGATGCGAGCATGGCCTTGCTCAGCAGTCAACCCGCATTAGACTTAAGCGATCCAAACTGGGTGATTCATACCAAAAGTGCCGAGATGCCTGCTGCAGAAGTCGGTCCATCGGCACACATCCGTAACAGCTTGATTTGTGACGGCAGTCGCGTTTATGGCAATGTGAGTGGCTCGGTAATCGGACCTGGTGTCGTTGTGCCGGCAGGATGCAATGTCATCGACAGTATTCTCTTGCCTGGCGTACAACTGGGCACACATAGCCACATCGAACGCACCATTATCGACAAAGAAGCCCACGTGGGCGACGGTGCAAATATTGGGCGCAAACAGCACGGCACCATCAATCAGCGCTTTCCAACGTTACTCAATACAGGATTGACAGTCATCGGCATGCACAGTGTTATCCCTGCACAAAGCCAGATTGGCACGAATGTCCTAATTGCACCACGCATCACCACTCAACACTGGACGACCACGCACCTCAATGATGGCGAAACACTTGGCATCAGCCAAACACCGTAATTGCTTAGGATGTGAGCGTCGCAACAATCAGATTCCCGGCACGCTGCAAGGTATCCTCGTCGTAGAGACTAAATGAGAAGCGCAATGCGGCATAGCCGAGTGGACCCTGACTAAAGAGCTGTCCGGGCAACGCAGACACGCCACGTGCTTCACATGCGGCAATCAGTGCCTTTTCGTCGCTATGTGCAGGGAGTTGCATCCACAAAAAGTATCCACCTTTGGGCTGGTGCCATGAATACCCGTGTTGTTGTAATGGTAATAACGCATTATGCAATGCAAGTGCACGAGCATGATAGCGCTGTCGATATGCAGAAACGATGCTGTCATAGGCACCAGCAACAAATATTTCATTGACTAATAATGATTGAAAATGGGCGATACCACCACCACTATCAAACAGGCCAGATCCCGCCAAACGTCCAATAATGGTCGTATCTGCGGTAATAAAGCCGAGACGCAGACCAGGTGCCAACGATTTGGCAAACGACCCCAAACGAATCACCTGACCACGTGGCATAGTAGCCCACAACGATGGAGGAACTGGCTGGTCGTACCAGAGCTCGCGATAGACATCATCCTCAACAATACGCAATCCAGTTGAGAGCGCAAACGCTGTCAATGCCTGCCTGCGCACCTGACTCATGGTGACACCACGTGGGTTTTGAAACGTAGGGATGGTGTAAAAAAACGCTACTCGCTCACCGTTCGCCTGCGCCCGCTGGTACGCAGTTGCGAGTGCTTCTACATCGACGCCTTCAGCATCACACGGGATCCCACGGAGCTGGACTGGGGCATCGCGCAAAATCCGTAACGCAAGATGATAGGTCGGATTCTCGACAAAAATAACATCACCAGGGGAAGTAAGCATGGTGCAAATATGTGCAAGTGCCTGGGAATTACCGGCACTGAGCATGATTTCTGACATCTGCGGGGCAACGCCTTCGTGCTGCTGTATCCAGTTGATGAGTTGTTCGCGCAGCGGTGCGACACCATGGTCGATGCCATAAGTGAGCATGACCCCACCCCAACGCGTAATCGCACGGTCAGTTGCGTCACGAATAACACTCGTAGGGAGCAATTCGAGATCTGGATGCCCCCAACCAAGGTCAATCATGTTGGGGCGCAGTTGCAACTGCAAAACCTGTGAATAGTCCATGAACTTCCTTTGTTATTCTGGCCGTACCGCCAAGATAAACGTTGGTATTTGCACGTCAAACGTATCACCATTGGCACGCACAAACGTATAGTAGCCACCCATACTTCCCCGTGGAGATTTTAACACACAAAAACTGCGATACTCATGCACATCGCCTGCTTGCATGAGTGGTTGTTGCCCCACCACACCTTCGCCATCCACCGTAAACTGCTCACCAATATCATCCACTATATCCCAATGGCGCGTGAGCAGCTGTGCACTGCGCCCTGTACAGTTTTCGATGCGCACTTCATATGAAAACACGTACCGAGCATTTTGCATATCGGAATCTTCTGGGAGAAATTCAGGATGCACTGATACACGGAATCCCGCAGTTTCTTTGTAAAAAAATGGTCGATGAGGCATATTTCCCCCTACTACGTGGCAGAACGTTGCATCGTGGATGATGCACGTAGATAATGCTCGACGACACCGACGCACAACACAAGCCCAATCACTTGCGCTACATGGATGCCACCCGGCAAGACGACTGACTGTGCACGAAAGCCCTCAACAATCAGCCAGTTTACTGCAAGTGCACCAACAAACAACTGCACTGTGAGCTGTGGGTGGTGCTGCTGCAGGCGATGGGTCATAAGCGCACCACAAAGAGCAATACTGGCTTCGTAGAGTTGCACAGGATGCCGCAACGCACCTGCTATTTCTACAGCAAAAACACCATCCCATGGCTGCCCTAGACCGATACCCGCAATATACATGCCGAGTGCACCAATGGCTTGAGCAAGCAAACTGGGCACGGCAATTAGCGAAATGATTTGCGTCACCGACCATTGCCAGCGCCACTGCGCCACAACCAGCATCGCTAAAGCACCCACAAGTGCTCCCGGCCAAGCAAATTCCAGTGCACGCAGATGCAACAACTGTGCCCCAATCGCCGAACTTCCTGCCACATACCAGAGCCGTGCACCAAGCCACGCTCCCAAAATCAACAATCCGAGCAATACATCGGGTTCGCGCTGAGTGGCAACACGGATGCGACGTTCAGACCACCCCCACCACAGCATAAGCGCACTAATCAACAGCAAACCATAGCTGCTGAGTCGCAATGGACCTACCGTAATCAGTGGCATCATCGAGTGCCATCCTGTTTTTGTAGCCATGTGTCACGCATTGTTTCAATGACCTCGCGCGTAACTGGCCCGCGATAAACGAAGTCGACGACACCATGTGCATCCACAAAAATAGTCGAAGGCAGATCATGAGCTTGAAATGCGGTAGCAAACGCACCTACGGGATCGTACCATGTGGGTAAGGTGATTTGCATGTCAGCAAGCCATTGCGCCGCAGTTTCCGGGGATTCGCCTTGATTCACCAATACCACCGCGATATTTGCATCTGCAAGTGTCGGTGCCAACCCTTGGAGCACAGGGAGCTCTGCGCGGCACGGCGGACACCAGCTCGCCCACAACACATAGATGACCGGTTGTGCTGGATGGGGGGTGGTGTACACCACACTACCAGACAGCGTCTGCGCACGAATTGTGGGAATGAGCTGTTGTGATGTTGCGATCACCGGCACTACTGCAGGTTGACGTGTCACCACAATCCAACACAAACCAACACTCAGTATCAGCAGGGTAAGCGGATGGAGTTGGCGCTTCACGGGTTGCATGCCACCACCTCGCTATCACGAATAAAAGCACGCTCTTCGTGAGGTTGATGTGCCACAATGCGCCCTGGCATGATGTCTTCGAATGCTGGCAACACCAGATAATTGGGATGCCAAATAAAGCATGGAGCTGCAACCGCAGTTGCTCGTACACTGCTCACCAAAATACTCGGATGCAGGTGCCCCATCATGGCAAAACCGTAGGGTTTGCGTGGCTCATGGAGCAACGCAATATCATCAACGTATTGACCAGGATTCACACACTGCAATCCACAACGTGCAGGTGGATCACCCATGGCACGTTCATGATTGCCACGCACCAACGTACAATCAACGTGTGCATAGCGATGACGCCAAAGGGTGAATGGATCAATGTACTCAGCTAAATACTGCTTACGCATATGGAAAAGGTCACCTAAGAAAAAGAGTTTGCGTGCATGCGTTGCATCGATAAGTTGACTCAAACGCGTCAACACGTCAACCAGCACACGTGCAGGGTTTTGTTGATACGACAGCGGGCGACCAATATGCACATCGGCCACAAAGATGGCTGATTGCGCAGGCCAAAACACTGCACGCTGTGCAAGCAGTTGGAACTGAATATTTGTATGGACGGTGATTGGCATCATAGTCGCTGACTCAATTCCACAAAAGTATGCACTGTCGCAGTATGTATTGCAACTGTGTCCATAACATCGTATCCGTATCCCCCTGCCATTGTGACTACACATGGCACACCATGCTGTTGTACACTCGCAGCCACTAATTGGTCACGTTGCTGCAACCCTGCTTTGGACAAACTCAAACGCCCTAATCGATCACCTACGTAGGCATCTGCTCCAGAAACATAAAAGACAATGTCTGGATGAGCTGCATGTATGACAAAATCGAGAGCAGTCATCAGCATACTCAAATACTCATCATCACCCGTGTTATCTGCGAATCCGATATCGCAACGACTTGGAATCTTGTGATACGGGTAATTTTTGGCCCCATGCATCGAAAACGTGTAACACCACTCGTGTGCCTGCATAATTTCGGCGGTACCATTGCCTTGATGCACATCAAGGTCTACTACCAGTGCGGTGCGGATGCGCTGCTGCTGTTTGAGCCACATTGCTGCCACTGCAACATCATTAAAGACACAGTACCCCTCTCCATGCGCTCGACACGCATGATGCGTGCCACCTGCAAGTGAGACCGCCACACCGTGCTGGAGTGCGACTTCTGCGGCAGCGAGCGTGGCACCTACTGCACGACTGGTACGCTCGCACATCTCTTCAGACCACGGGAAGCCAATGCGCCGCATTTCGAACTCGCTCATGGCTCCTGCATACATGCGATCAACATAGCCAGAATCATGGACAAGATATAAAGCAGGCTTTGTCACCGCTTCAGCTGTAACGAAGTGGTGCGGCAGTGCCCAATCGGCCGATGCAACAGCTTCTCTGAGTAAGCGATATTTGGTGACAGGGAAACGATGACTACTTGGAAGCGGCAAAATAAATTGATCTGTAGTAAATAGTTGCATAGCACCCCATACTGATTTTATTATATCGTATTTCATGTGGGATGGGGGATGTTTCATTTACATTTCTGTGCGCTGAATATACTTCTGTCAGTAGACATGACACCTATGGCATACATAGGCATTTGTAACAATATAAAATAAACAAATCATCATTTTTGCACTTAATTCGAGTACACATCAACACAATTCCTCTATCTTTTTCAACTTAATTCTGTTATGATTAGACTGCTTTTGTTTTCCAAGTGAATATTTTTCACCTAATGTATAGGAGGCGTCATGGGCAACCAATTCACAAAGGTCACCCGCAACAGTTGGGGATCACGGTTGTCGGGTTCTGTCACCGGTGTTTTGATCGGTTTATTCTTAATCCCCTTTTCATTATGGGGATTGTGGGTAAACGAAGGCAGCAAGGACCTCTCTGTGCTCGCCAAGGAATCGGTTGTCGTATCTGCAGATGCGGTAGATGATAGCAAAAACGGCGTCTTTGCGGCAGTATCTGGCAAACTCACCACCGAGGATGAAATCGGCGATGACCCATTCCATGTTCCTGGGAAGTACGTACAACTGCGCCGTGTCGCTGAAATGTACGCATGGAAAGAACAGAGTGAATCAAACGAGCAAACAGACACCGTCGGTGGTGGCTCTACGACCACTACCACGTATACCTATACCAAAGAGTGGACTACATCGCCGGCTGATTCTTCATCCTTCGAATACCCGGATGGGCATGAAAATCCGCAGATGAGCGTTGATAATGCTAACTTTCTCGCAACTGCGGCCAAAGTTGGCGCCTATGATGTAGACCCACAGAGCATTTCGCTACCAGGTACCAAAGCAGTCGATGCCCGCCCCGTCGAAAACATCGAAGGCTTTGTCAAAAAAGGTCGCTATCTGTACAATCGCGAAGGAGCCTCGTCAGCCCCACAAGTTGGCGATATTCGCGTATCACACGAGGCTATTAAATCGGGGGTGTCCGTAACTGCCATGGGCATGATTCAAGACGGCAGCATTCAGTCGTACACCAAAAATGACATGACCATCTATCGCGTCTTCGATGGCACACGCCAAGATGCTATTGACCAACTTCATCTCGAATATGTCATTTGGATATGGATTATCCGCATTCTCGGCATCATCGGGTTACGTGTAGGTCTCGGACTGCTCGTTGATCCCATCATTAAAATTCTTGATGTGGTTGGTGTGGTTGGCTCTATTGCCGAAGGCGTCATGGGCATCATCAACAGCATCCTCGCAATCGTCATCGGTGGTTTAACTATCATCGTCAGCATGTTGCTCCATAACATCTACGTGCTGATTTTCTTGATATTGCTTATTATCGGAGCGGCTGTCTACTATCTACGCAACAAGAGCCTCAAATCTTTGGCTGCCGGATTACTCAACAAAGACGATGCACCTGCACCAGCTACGGCAACAGCAGGTGCTGATGACACTTCACCACCAAAGATTGGATAACACCCACACAAATCCCCCCTCATTCACCAACATGAATGAGGGGGGATTTGTGTATCTATTGACGTTTCAATCTATAATGTACTATATTATAGTTACGTCACAAATAACCAAGGAACACAGCATGCTGGAAGAGCCATATAACGATGAGGAAATATCGTTCGTGGAGCAATCTGTGTTTGACCGCTTTATTCAAGCAAGCAAGCACTTACGCAGTCAGTACAACATGCAACTCTCAATCCACGATGCGATTATCCTTGATGCCCTGCTACGGCATTACACCGTGCGAGCCGCCGCCCAAGAGCTACGCATCACACCTCACACATTATCAAACTATCAACACGCACTTCTCAAACGGTTTAACTGCCAAAACCGCCAAGAACTCCGTATCTATTGTCAAAAGCGGGGCTGGAGCACCCCTATTATTGCGGTGGCTGCACGTACCAGCGTGAAGCATTTGCCGGATACCACGGACTATTAAATTGCAATGACCCCGTAGTGGCATGTAGGCGGGCTCCATACCACACGGTGGTCGTGTCACGGTGTAGCACCTGTAACGGAACCTGCTGTTGGAGCGCATCCACAAGATCCGCATACAGATGCTGGCGTGAATCAGTTTCGTATGCCTCTTGAATGCGCGCAAGTACGGCGTTAATCGTCGTGTCTTGTATACCGCTGAAATTGAGCGAACCCCGCATGTTTGGGATGCCATCGTTACGCTGCGCAGCATCAAAAAGTGCTCGCACATCTGGTTCATAAAACAACGTATCTGCATACGTACTACTGCTGCGCCCGCCTGCAAGTGCGACCAGCATCACATCATATGGATATGGAGGAATCAGTGCATTCAGATATGCTTCGCGCACCAAGTTTTGGCGATCAACGGTAATCCCCAGCGATTGCCATTGCTGCTCGAGGAGATTTGCCTGCACCATTACTGCGTCATTGTCACTCGCAACAAGCATGGTCAACTGTAACGCCTTAGCTTCGCGTTGGCGCAGTGCTCCTGTTGTGTCAAGACGCCAACCAGCTTCATCAAGGATTTGTGATGCAGACACACGTTGGATCGTCGGAGTGATGACATGTGTCACCCAACTTTGTGGCAAAAACAGTGCATCCAACCCTGCTCCCTGCGCACTTAGTGCACTGCGTACTGCAACATCACTGGTAATCCGCCCCATACGCATGTTGTAGATTGCCACAATCATTTGATGTTGCGCATAGGTTGTGGTACTGACCGCTGTCGTCGTGGTCAGCAGTGGAGTCGTCGCAAATTCAGCAATATCAATCGTACCTAGACCAATATCAGTTTGCATCTGCGGGTCTGATTGCCCAGTCCGTAAAACTACTGCATCGAGGAGTGCTGCACCAAGCACATAGTGCGGGTTACGAATAAGCTCGATGGTGCCATCCTCGCTCCGTGCATGGTAGGTAAATGGTCCAGCGCTTACGGTTAAATTGCGCATGTTGACATCTGCGACCTGTTGCGCACCCAACACGTGCGCCGGTAATATGGGAAGTGCCCACATACTCAGCAGCGGTGCATACGGCCGTAAAAGCACAAAGCGTACATGTGTATCGTCGACACGTTCTACTGCATCAATTACTGCTAATTCAGCCAGCAACGGTGTTGTCGCCGGCAGTGATTTGATCGTGTTATACGTAAACACCACGTCAGTTGCAGTGAGCGGTGTATCATCCGACCAGCGTAAATCCGCCTTCAGGGTCGCGGTAATCACCGTTTGGTCACGAGAAGCTTGCCAATCAGCTATCAATTCAGGCTGTGGCATACCCGTGGTATCAAGCCGCATTAATCCGGCATGTGACAGCGACAGAAACATTTCTACAGCACGATTGGTGACGTGCCATGGTTGCACCACATCAATGCGTTCAGAGACTGCAATGGTTACTCGACCGCCCGTAGGAAATCCAGCAGGTTGTTGCCATAAATCGTCGTATTCCGGCAACGACAGACACGCACTGAGAGTCACTCCGAATCCCAGCCATACCAGCCACATGATGAATCGTTGCACCGCATGCACCTCAATCTAAAGCGCTACCACACACCCATCTTTGCGCGGGTCGGAGCCACCATAGGCCACACCATCTTGCACAACGATAATTTGACCACCCCCAAATCCACCAACTGCGGCAGGGATAATGTCATGCCCGAGTGCACGCAATGCAGCGTGTGTTGCTGCATCATGTTCGATAGCCAATGTCCGTTTGCCCTCGTAGGGCTCGAGGAGCTCGTAGCGCGGTGCATCAAGTGCTTCCTGAGGATTCATGCCATAATCAAGCATATTCACCAGCATTTGCGCATGTCCTTGGGGTTGCATGAATCCCCCCATTACACCAAAACTCGACCACAGTTCACCATTTTTCGTCACCATGCATGGAATAATGGTGTGATATGGACGTTTACCGGGCTCGAGCATGTTGGGATGCCCTGCATCCAACACAAAACAAGCGCCGCGGTTTTGCATACAAATGCCGGTGTCACCCGCAACCACTCCCGAACCAAACCCGTAGTAGAGGCTATTAATAAAGGAAACAGCGTTGCCTTCTTTGTCGACCGCCGTCACGTACACCGTATCATGTGAAATCGGTAATTCACCAGCCACAAACGAACCAACACGATCTGTATGAATCTGCGCACGACGCTGCGCACTATAATCGTCTGCCAGTAGCGCATCCATGGGTGTTGTACGAAACGCAGGATCCGCAATGTAGCGCGCTGCATCAGCAAACGCCAAACGCATGGACTCGATTTGTAGATGCAGCGACGCAGCAGAATGGGCAGGCAACGCAGCCAAATCATATCCATCAAGAATACGTAATGCTAAAAGTGCAGTTAATCCTTGCCCATTGGGCGGGCATTCAAAAACATCATAGCCACGATATTTGGCAGTGGCAGGTGCTACCCACTCACTTTGATATGCGGCCATGTCATCCATGGAGAGAAACGCACCATCACGAGCCAGAGCTGCCACAATCCGTTCAGCTAATGCACCACGATAAAACGATTCTGCACCAGCACGTACAATTTCTTCAAAGGAGCGTGCCAAATCAGCTTGCACCACCACTTCACCGAGGCGGGGTGCACGCCCCTGTGGCAAATAGATGCGGGTGGCATCGGCATGTTGACGCAATTTAGCTTCTGCAGTGGCCCAGCCGCGCGCTATAATTTCCGTCACGGCAAAACCTTCACGAGCATAGCGGATAGCTGGTGCCAAAATACGTGCAAAATCAAGTTTACCGTACTCTTTGATAAGTGCATCCCATGCAGAGACAGCACCAGGAACAGTAATTGGGAGCACACCGGTCAATGGGATTTTGTTGAGGCCTTGTGCAGCAAAAACGTCACGGTTGAGCCGCTTCGGGGCAGGACCACTGCCATTCAGTGCGCGTACTGTTTTCGATTTCGCATCATAAATAAGTGCAAACGCATCACCACCAATACCGGTACTCATTGGCTCTACCACATTGAGCACTGCCGCAGCTGCAATCACCGCATCTGCGGCAGTGCCACCTTGTGCCAACATTTGCAACCCTGCTTGTGCGGCCAGTGGGTGACTGGTTGCAACCATGCCCCCACGACCTACCACTTGTGAACGGCGCGACGGATATGCACTAAAGCTTTTCATGGCAACTCCAGTTACTTGTTTGCAAGGATATCTTGGATAACCGCATCAATTGTTGGTCGCGAAAGTTGCCCAACAGTACGATAAATCTCATGTGCATTCTGGTCAAAGAGCACATACGTGGGAGTTGAACGCAAGCCGAGCTGTGCGGCCACGGATCGACTCGCATTATCACGTGCATCAATACGATAGACATTGAGGATCTCGGCATAATCAGTTTCAATCCCATTCACGATGGGCTTTGACATGACACATGCCATTCAGAAATCTGAGTAGTACTCGACCAACACAAGTTTGTTTTGAGCAAACACTGCTGGCATGGAAGCACTGGTTGCACTCCGTTGGCTCCACACCAGCACCCCACCAATCCCCGCTGCAACTAGACCGACAAGTACCAGTCGAGAAAGTTGCCACGAACCTTGATACGCCCATGCAAGCGCACCAGCGAGACACATAATGGCTACGAGCAAGAATGAATATTGATTCAAAATCATACATGCCTCCGCAAATCGGTTTGATGGAATTGTACCACGGGTGATTTATCACGATATAATACGGATGTAGCCAAGGGAGGAAAGAGTGTTCGAAGACAAACCACACCATGAATGCGGCATATTTGGCATCTTTGCACCCGACGAAGATGTCGCACGCATGACATTTTTTGGGTTGTACGCACTACAACATCGTGGCCAAGAAAGTGCAGGAATTGCAGTCGCTGATGGGCGCAGTATTAACATGCACAAAGACATGGGGCTTGTTTCGCAAGTTTTCACCGAAGAAAGCCTCAAACCGCTGACCGGTCACGTAGCCATCGGACATAATCGCTACTCTACCACCGGCTCTTCCAAACTCCTAAACGCACAACCGTTTTTGGTACAAAGCGCATTAGGACCACTCGCCATTGGTCACAATGGCAATCTGACCAACGGCAATTCGTTGCGCAACGAGCTTTTTGAGCGTGGCTTCGGACTGTCGTCGACCAGTGATAGCGAAGTCATCGTACAGATGCTAGCTGGTGGGCGTGGCAACACGTGGGATGCACGGATTAATTCGTTTATGACGCGGGCAGAGGGTGCCTATTGTCTGACGATTATGACCAAAGACACCCTCTACGCCGTCCGTGATCCGTGGGGTGTACACCCGCTCTGCATTGGGCAATTTGGCAAGGGATGGGTGGTTGCATCCGAAAGCTGTGCTCTCGCCACCATCGGGGCAACCTTTGTCCGCGAACTCGATCCTGGTGAAGTCATTGCCATCGACCACAACGGACTACGCACCATTGGACAGCACGCTGCAAAGGGACGGTCGTTGTGCTTGTTTGAGTACATCTACTTTGCGCGCCCTGACTCACAAATCGACGGTCATACATTGCATGCTTCACGCGTACTCGCTGGCCAAATTCTTGCCAAGGAATCCCCAGTCGACGCTGATGTAGTCATCCCCGTACCCGATAGCGGCATCCCTGCTGCCATCGGCTATGCACAAGCTTCGGGCATCCCGTATAGTGAAGGACTCATCAAAAATCGCTATATCGGGCGCACCTTCATTCAACCCGACGACCGCTTGCGCAAGGTTGGCATCCAGCTCAAATTCAACCCACTCGCAGATAACCTTGCAGACAAACGGGTCATCATCATCGACGATAGCATTGTACGTGGGAATACATCAGGACCGATGGTCAAATTGTTGCGCGCAGCTGGCGCGAAAGAAGTGCACATGCGTGTGTCTTCGCCACCGATTCGCCACCCCTGTTATCTCGGCGTAGATATGGCCACCTACCCCGAACTCATCGCACATCGCATGGACATCGAGCAGATTCGCCAGCATCTCGGACTTGATAGTCTAGCCTATATCAGCCTCGCAGGGCTCGAACAAGCTACACGTGCGCAGGGGTTCTGTAATGGCTGCTTTACGGGTAATTACCCAGTTGAGATTAACTTGGTCGACAAAAACATGTTCGAAACGAACTAATCAAACGCACGTGCGATGTGGATGTCCATCGCACGTGCTAGAGTGACACAACAAAGCCACCATGCCCACCCCCACCGCCACATTTGCTAGTTTGACCGCACATTTCGCCCACGAACCACATTGGTGGCCACTCCACACCGTGGAGCGTGCCTTCGAGGTGACAGTAGGCATGGTCCTTGTACAGCAAACCCGTTGGGAAGTTGTCGAAGCTGCCGTATTGCGCCTCATCAACGCAGGCTATACTTCATTTGACGCATTGGCGAGTGCCAATCCCAATAGCATTGCAGATTTATGTAAACCATGTGCCTTCTATACTCGCAAAGCAACAGCCTTGATTGCACTTGCACAACAGATTTGTCTCTTCCCCAACGGCATGACGAGTATTCTCGCGTTGCCCCGATCAATTGCACGCCAACGCCTCCTTGCACTGCCACAAATCGGCCGCGAAAGTGCGGATACCATTCTTTTATATGCCGGTGATATCCCCCTATTTATCGTGGATGCCTATGCACGGCGCTTTTTGAGTCGAAGCGGGATAATTGCGCACTCCATTGATGCCGCACATGCACCATATGACGCCGTACAAACAGTGATTGAGGCATATTTTGCATTGCCAGATGCAGCCACAGCACGCGAGCTGCATGCCATGATGGTCGAAGTATGTATCCATCACTGTACGGCAAATCGCCCACGGTGCATGCACCGCGGGCATCAACGTCGATTCGTTGATGCCCGCAAATGTGCGTCACATTGTGATACATGCGATGCATGCCCAGCAGCAACATACTGCCACTTCCACCAATCGACTACGATCCCACTACTTCAGGTTTGAATGCAAGCTGCCAGTCAAACAACCCATCAACACGGCGTACACCATGCCAGATCCCGGCGGTTGGTGATTGATTACCGTAATCGTAACGGTGCATCGACAAGTCGATAGTGTCGTTGGTGGTCAGTTGCAATGTAGCCAATACACAGCAGCCATGCGTCACCAGCATGACCCGCGTAGCGACATGCTGGTCGAGTGTATCGAGGAATGCACGGATACGTTTGCGCACCATGTCGTGCTGCTCACCGGGTGCTCCTTCGCGGATATCGTCGAGAAAACTAAACGGCACCTCGAGTTGCTCGCTCACAATCATGGCCGTCTGGCGTGTACGTTGAAACGGTGATACGAAGGCAACATCAATGGCGCGGTTGCGCAACCACTGTGCTGCTTGGTGCGCTTCACGTTGACCTACAGCCGTCAGTGGCGGCCCAGGTGGGACATTGTATGGAATCGTACCGGTGCGGTCTGGCGCGGCGTGGCGCAATACATAAATCTCTTGTACCATGGTGATGTTCCAATGTGCAGTGCATATCATTCATACCGATATGGACCTATTTTCGCATAGAATCAGGAGTCATGCATGAGTAATCGCTTAACTGGTCGGATTGCGATTGTGACTGGGGCTGGTCGTGGTATTGGCAAAGGGATCGCTATCGGTTACGCACGAGAAGGTGCCAAAGTCGCCCTCGTAAGCCGTAATGCTGCAGAGCTTACTGATGTTGCCAACCACATCGCAGCCAACGGCGGCGAAGCCATTGTAAGCACCGCCGATGTACGAGATCCCAATGCCGTAAACACCGTCGTCGCGCAGGTTGTCTCCCATTGGGGCGGTGTCGATGCACTGGTAAATGCTGCTGGTATCCCGATGGCAGTGCCTACCACCGAGCTCAGCGACGAAAAGTGGCAGATGACCCTCGACATCAACGTCAACGGGACGTTTTATTTCTGTCGTGCTGTCGGTCCACATATGATTGCCCAAAGACGGGGCACCATCGTGAATATTGGCTCACTGCACTCGTTTCAAGGCATCCCCATGCGTACCGCTTATGCCGCGTCCAAAGGTGCAGTCCTGCAGCTCACGCGCTCGCTAGCCACCGAATGGGCGCCACACGGCATCCGCGTCAACTGTATTTCACCAGGTTGGATCCGCACCCCCCTCCAAGACGAAATGGTGCGCCAAGGTCGCCTTGACCGCGCCCCCATCACCGCACGCACCCCCATCCGACGTATCGGCGAAGTCGAAGACGTGGTCGGACCTGCTATCTTTCTTGCAAGTGATGAATCAGCCTTTATCGTCGGTGAACAACTTGTCGTCGACGGTGGCTGGGGAATCTATGGATTCCTCTAGGGGAAACGACTCCCTCCAAATGCTGCCTCAACCCGCTCTCTGATGAGCTCACGCACCACGCGGAATTCTCGCGTGGTGCCGTGTTTGGCAGGGTCAGGAATACTCCAGTGCACGTACATGGCATGTGGCCAGCGCTGCGCTATTGCCTTGCGTGCATAATCGCACACCGAAATCACTAAATCTGGCTTTATGTCTACTGCATCAATTGTTTTGGCATGCTGGTGTGTCAATGGAACACCAACTTCGTGCATGACGGTGATTGTGTGCGGGTGAATATGACTCACATCGAACCCTGCACTCTGTACAACCATATCTGGCAATGCACATGCTCGCACCCAAGCCTCAGCCATCTGTGACCGTGCACTATTGGCTCGACACACAAACAACACTCGCCTCCCCGCCTGCCAGCGTCCGCTGTCACCACGCACCAACTGCCCGAGCATTTCAGTATATGCACGTATCACCGAACGGTCACATTGGTAATACGTCTCACGACTATCAGCGTCACTGCGGTGCATACGCACCAGCCCTGCGTTTGCCAAAATCCGTAGCTGATACGATGTGGCACTCGCCTGCAACTGCATAACATCAGCTAACTCTTGTGCAGTCATGTCACTCTGCATCAGCGCCGCGACCACGCGCAATCGCCGTGCATCAGCCAAGGCCGCTGCAATTGAAGTGAACTGTTCCATGGCACCCTCCTCGTGCGTACTATAGCACGTCTTGTTTTTATTTCAAATATTGTGTATTATTTCAAATATATTTGAATTATTACCAAGGAGTACATCTCATGCGTGTCGGCATCAACGGCTTTGGGCGCATCGGGCGGCTGGCACTCCGTATTGCCAGCACGCACCCAGACATTACCTGGCATTGTATCAACGAACCGGGCAGTGACAGCACAATTGCAGCGTATCTGTACAACTACGACAGTGTACATGGGCGGGCGACGCCTATGGCGACTGCCACGGAGACGGCACTGACCATCGGCACGCAGCAGATTCCGTATGTATCACAAAAAGGAATCGAATCACACGACTGGGCAGGATGTGACATTGTGCTCGAATGCAGTGGCAAATATCGCACAGTGGAAAGTTTGGCAGGATTCTTTGCCGCTGGGGTCAAACGAGTCATCGTAGCGGCACCTATCAGCAAACAGGCAATCAATATTGTGATGGGTGTCAATCAGCAACGGTACGATGTGCACACACATAATGTCGTTACCGCTGCCTCATGTACGACCAATTGCTTGGCACCAATTGCGCATCTGATGCATCAGCATATTGGCATTCGCCACGGCATGATTACGACAATGCATTGCATGACCAATACACAGAGTGTGGTAGACAAACCGAGCAAAGACAAACGCCGCGCCCGAGCAGCATCACTCAACATGATTCCCACATCCACAGGATCAGCATCAACGATTGGGCTGATTATCCCCGAACTCAACGGCAAACTCGATGGCATCGCTATTCGTGTTCCGATGGTCGGCGCATCGCTCCTCGACTGTGTCTTTGAGATGCAACGACCAACCACACGTGATGAAGTCAACGCGCTTTTCCACCATGCGAGTACCCAACCCGCATGGGCGCATATAATCGGCTACGACGATGTACAGCTGGTCTCCACAGATTTCCGCAGTGATACACGCTCTGCGGTCATTGACGCATCGAGTACCATGGTAACTGCCCAAACCCAAGTCAAAGTCATGGCGTGGTACGACAACGAGATGGGGTATGCACATCGCTACGTCGAACTATTAGACTACGTGATGCAACAGGAGCACACCAAACATGGGTAACAACACCCAACCGATGCGCATTGCCATAGCCTACACGCTATTGACCATGAGCGATGGTGCATTACGCATGATTGTCCTCTTTCACTATGCATCATTGGGCTACAGTGCGTTTGCGCTAGCAGCAGTATTCGCCATTTACGAACTGTGTGGCATTGTGGTCAATCTGGTTGGAGGAGCGCTCGCACAGCGACTCGGTGCATTAGTAACACTACGGATCGGGCTCTTGTTGCAGACCACCGTCCTGGTGGCCATGGCAGCCCCCAGCGATCTCCCAGCGGTGTGGCTGATCATGCTCTTACAGGGATGTGCTGGCATTGCCAAAGATTTGACCAAAATCAGCGCTAAGAGTGCCATGACCGCACTGCATAATCACGATAGCACCACCCTTTTTCGCGCCATCGCATGGTTGACTGGTGCCAAAAATACACTCAAGGGAGTCGGTTTCTTCATTGGTGGGGTGCTATTTGTGAGCATCGGCATCCGCGGAGCACTACTGGGATTAGCCATCGCCGTCATTGCAGGCACACTTGGCACAATTGGGCTCCGCAACGAGCCACTCAAAGCCAAAAAACGCTCATTCCAGTCGTTCTTTTCAACGCATCGAGCTGTCAACATCCTCTCAGGCGCTCGTGTGTTTTTATTTGGAGCACGTGACATCTGGTTAGCAGTCGCATTACCACTCTTTTTGGCACAGGCACCCGGCTGGGGGTTTTGGCAATCAGGCAGCATCATGGCCGCTTACACCATCGGCTACGGCATCATACAAGCAGCGACACCGCGGATCCTCGCTGGACGACCAGCACCAGATGGGCGCTTTACCGCAGTACTCGCATGCATTCCACTCCTGATTTGTGTCATTACTGGATGGTATGCACGCATCACAGACATTGCAGTGTGGTTGATGCTTATCGCAGTTATGCTATTTAGTGTCAGCTTTGCGCTCAATTCTGCCGTACACTCATTTCTGATTGCCGCATACGCGCAACGTGATGCCATCAGTCTCAACATTGGTGCCTACTACAGTGCAAATGCACTTGGGCGCTTATGTGGCACTTTGTTGTCGGGATGGTGCTACAGTCAATGGGGGATGAGTGGCGTATTACTCGCTGCAGGAATGGCCTTTATACCAGCTGCCTTGCTTGCCATCCCATTGCCTGCTCCTGCGGCATATTTCACAGCAGGAGCAGACAACGAATGAGCGGGTTAATCGAGTTTGTCTGCGTACGGAATAAACTGCACGAGGAGTGCAGAAATGATATAACTGATTCCAGAAATAATGATGACTGCTTCGAAATTGCCATTCTGTTGCATGTAGCCGCTAAGGATGGCCGAGCCAGCCCAACCGAGTGACCATGTCATGCTGCTCATACTCGTCGCCGTACCGCGTTGTTGCAATGGCACAGACTGCATGACTAATGCCGAAAACAGGGGGAACGTGAGCCCCACCAACGCACGGTTGAGATCGTATGCAGCAGACACCACATAAAACTGCGGAATCAACATGAGAAACATCATCGGAGCCGCCATGAATCGCGAGAATGCGGTGGCACGACGCACGCCTAGACGCTTTGACAGTGGTCCACCCATGATGCTACCGATCCCCATTGCCAATGATCCCAAGGCGATACTCAGCCCAACCAAACTATCGTTGGCATTGAATTCTTGGCGAAAGTAGAGGTTTTGAAACGGGATAAACATACCACCTGCAATCCCAAAAAACACCGACGGCATGGCAAACAGCAACAAGCGCATAAACGACAGACGGGGCGCTGTTGCGGGCACTTCGTCACGAGTGGCTGTTGGTGCAGGTTGCACTTTTGGCGCTTTTTTGACACCAGACAAAGGGATAATTGCAAGCAGGCCAAAGATGCTCACACAGTAGAGAGCCGTCCGATAGGCTGTTTCAGAGGTAGCATCGACGCCCACCACCATACCAACCCAAGATGGGAGTAAGCCGGCAACAATACTGCCCACAAAACCAATCATCGTCGATGCAGCTGCATTGATGCCAAACATGGCAGCCCGTTGCTGCGGCTCGATGATGGTACTCAACACCGGGACAACCGCCGTATAT
>JBKCGB010000211.1:0-4191 GCA_046303375.1 Roseiflexaceae bacterium | reverse complement strand
GCATTGAGACCTGCAATAGTCAACTTGAGAAGATGGGGGTTGCACGTATTCATGCGCGACTTACCACCGGTGTCTCACTCAAAATTGCTGCGTCACTCTGTGCATTGAGTGTGTCTAATTACTGCTAGACTAGCAATCAGAGTATATTTTTATACACTTAATTACGGAAGGGTGTATTTCTTTTAATCAAGGAGTGTTAGTGTATGGGTATGCAGGGTGGAGTAAGCATGTTACGTTTAATTATTATCCTCAGTATTGTAGTTACACTTGTGAGCGGAATAGTTTTGAGTACAAGCTCCATTGCAAAAGCAACCACACTTGGGACACCTAAAGCTGCCACACCTGGACCAAGTTCAGGGACGATGATACTTGAAGGTAAATGTGTGAAAATCGGGGTCAAACCAAATGGCACATTAGGTATCGGTGGTGAGACACAACCTGGTATTCAATACGATAAAACCTGTAGTGGAACATTTAATGGTTCATATGACTTTTTGACGCCTGGGATACCATGGGAAAACCTCAATGTCAAGCTTGGCGAGATCAATCTCAATCTGAACAATCAGAATGGCAGCGCATCACGTGGTACGTGGCCAGCTGGGACAATGACGCTGATAGACAAGAGTGGTGTGCCATATCGTGGTACACAGTATGACAACCGTGTGGTCGCCATTTTCACTTCAACAGTTGCGACAATGGAAAATGATATTCGGTTCAACGATTACGATCAATTTGTGGACATTTCCACGTATGTTACACCAACAATCGGAGTGGAAGTAGGATATATATCGCGTGCAATTGATTCGGATGCATCAATTGCGCCCGGGGATAGTCAAGCGACCAACAATGCTCGTGGGTACTCAGAAATTCCAAAGAAATACCTTGTCTTTTCTGAAACAACTTCCTCGAAGGCGGTAATGGGGTATTACACCGGTGAAGATGGTGCCGATGTTAATACCGGTATTTCATCTGGTTGGTCAATGGATTCAACGACGTACCACGCATATAGCGGTGCTGATGTTGTCCCGGATGCAGATTATACTATTGGTATCGCCAAAAAATTCACAATGGTAGCGGCTCGCACAGCGATGGTCTTTCATCATGCGTATATCTTTGGTGATAGTGCATACAACGGTGCTGAGCCTGCTATTCGAACTGGCGCTGGTGGTGGTGTTCCTGGTGTAATTCCTGGATGTCCTGGGTGTGTGTTGACCGATAGCGGAAGTGCCTTGGCCACGAACACACCAAATCCGGCCGGCACGAATACGCCACGACCAACAAACACGTCAGCTCCAATCAGTGGTCCCACATACACACCATCGCGCACACTGACACCATCACGCACGTCGACCCATACAGTGACAGCCACATACACGACCACCAATACACCAACCATCACTAACACACGCACCGCAACGGCGACGCGCACATTGACAGCCTCGATGACAGCGACATCAACCCGCTCATTGACGGCAACCCGCTCATCAACGGCGACAATGACTGCATCGGTGACACGCTCGTCTACGCGGACACTTACTGCTACAGTAACACGGAGTGCTACAGCAACCGCCACCAGCACACGTACCAACACCTTCACACGGACGGTGACCAACACGCGTACGAATACGCCATCACAGACAGCCACAAACACTCCCAAACCGCAAACGCTGAAAAAGGCGGCCATTGGAAATCTCTTTATTCTAGGCTTGCTCAGTAACGGCTCACTTGTTACGTAGGGTGGTAAGAATGAGTTCGGTGAGACGAGTATTCCTAGCATCCACAGATCCAAAATCTTTGTGGACGTAGCCACTACCGTTGACACCGCATTCGCACTCGATGACGCAGGTAATCTCTTTGCCTGGGGTGGTACACCCAAATACAACGTCAAGAACATCCCCACCAATGCACGCACCGGAGTCAAGGCCATCGGTTCGGGAGCCAATTTTGTGGTCGCCGTCAAGACTGACGGCAGCTTGGTTGCTTGGGGTGAAGATAGTTACAGTCAGGTCACCAACGTCCCACGTGAATCTGGCTTTGTTGCCGTGGACGGTGGTCCCTTCCATGCCTGTGCCATCAAGTCGGATACCACGGTCAAGTGCTGGGGGGACAATCGCTCTGGTCATTCCAAAGTTCCTGCCGGGTTGACTGGTGTGACCGCAATCAGCGCCGGCCAAGACCACACCGTTGCATTGCTCAGCAATGGTACGCTTGTGGGTTGGGGATCAAACCTGAAGAGCCAAATCCGCTTCCCTGCAGACCTGACGGGTGTCATTGATGTAGCTGCTGGGCGCATGGTCACAATTGCGGTCATGAATGATGGCACCATCAAGTCGTTTGGCGATCCACAGTACTTCAACTTTGGTTCACCTGCGATTTCGAATGCCGTAGCCGTGGCATCCGACAACCAGAACTCGATTGTCGGGCTCAGCAATAATGGCGTACGCGTTGCAGGGCTCCGTCTAACGGACAGTGGCATCAACGTGTCGCGCTCACCCACACGTACCGCCTCACCCACTCGCACACCGACGCCGTAACACGAATCAGTACAATACTCCCCTCCTACGTCTTCTGTAGGAGGGGAGTATTGTTATTATTTCATCAATGTGTTACATGATATTCATCAAAAGAGCGTTGACGCAGTCATGTGGCTGAAGTATGATAGTAAGAATATTTATTGGCGTGTGACACCGCATGAGGAGGGAGTTGTGACAATCGATTGGGGTGACAAATTCGCCCGCGAAGCACTAACCTTTGACGATGTATTACTCATCCCTGCAGCATCCGACGTTTTGCCTGCCAGCACCAACGTCAGCACCTGGCTCACCCGCGGCATCCGCATGAATATCCCACTCGTCAGTGCTGCCATGGACACCGTCACCGAACATCGTTTGGCCATCGCCATGGCACGTGAAGGCGGCATTGGCATCATCCACAAAAACATGTCGATTGATGACCAAGTCGAGATGGCACGCAAAGTCAAACGCTCTGAAAACGGCATGATTACCGACCCCATTACCATGCCCCACGACCGCACTGTCGGTGATGCGCTCGACATGATGGCCGAATACCGCATCTCGGGCATCCCGATTACCACGCACAACGGCGATTTGGTAGGGATTGTCACCAACCGCGATCTGCGCTTCGAGACCGACCGCACCCGCCCCATCAGCGAGCTGATGACCGGTGGTGATTTGGTCACCGTCCCCGAAGGCACCACCCTCGAGCAGGCCAAAGAGCTACTGCACAAACACCGTATCGAAAAGGTGCTGGTCGTTGACGGAAACGGTCGCTTGTCGGGGATGATTACCGTCAAAGACATCATGAAGCAAATCGAGTACCCCAACGCCTGCAAAGACGAACAAGGGCGCTTGCGCGTAGGGGCGGCGATTGGTGTCAGTGGCGACTTTTTGGATCGAGCTGCGGCACTCATCAAAATCGGCGTCGATGTGCTCACCATCGACACGGCGCACGGGCATTCCAAAGGCGTGCTTGACGGCATCCTCAAGGTGCGCGAGCACTTCCCCAACGTACAACTCATCGCCGGCAACATTTCCACGGGTGATGCGGCCAAGGCCCTATGTGAGCGCGGCGTTGACGGCATCAAGGTCGGCCAAGGGCCGGGGAGCATTTGTACGACGCGCGTGGTCACTGGTGCCGGTATGCCACAGATTACGGCGATTGCCGAATGCACCAAGGTGGCCGAGCGCTTCGGTATACCCGTCATCGGCGATGGTGGCATCCGCTATAGCGGCGACATCTCCAAGGCCATCGCCGCTGGCGCACATAGCGTGATGCTCGGCTCGCTGTTTGCTGGCACCGACGAAAGCCCAGGTGAGACGATTTTGTACGAAGGGCGTAGCTACAAGGTCTACCGTGGTATGGGGTCAATTGACGCCATGCAAAAAGGTGGCGGCGAGCGCTATTTCCAAAACACGCGCGAAAGTCGCAAAATGGTCGCTGAAGGCATCGTCGGGCGCGTGCCCTTCAAAGGGCCTGTCGGTGACACCGTTTACCAGCTGGTCGGTGGCCTACGTGCGGGCATGGGCTATGTGGGGGCGGCCACCATCGAGGAGCTACGCGTCAAAGCACGCTTCAACCGCATCTCGATGGCCAGCTTGACCGAGAGCCACCCGCACGACATCACCATCACCAAAGAGGCGCAAAATTACGAACGGCGGTAGAGGGACTCGT
>JBKCGB010000210.1:0-11568 GCA_046303375.1 Roseiflexaceae bacterium | reverse complement strand
TCATGGGTGAACGACTCTATCGCACCACGGGGATTATCATCAAACGGAGTGATGTCGGCGAAGCCGACCGCGTGTTGACCATCATTACTCCTACGGGCAAAATCGTCGCAAGTGCTCGTGGAGTGCGTAAAACGGCGAGCCGCTTAGCTGGTCATCTCGAATTACTCAGCAACTGCCAGCTCCAGCTTGCAAGTGGGCGGAATCGTGATGTGATTACGCAAAGTGTGGTCGTTGATCGATTTGATGCACTTCAGCATTCGCTGATTACCATGGCAGCTGGCTACTACGTGGCAGAAATGGCGGATGTCATGGTTGGTGACGAAGATGCAGCGGCACCGGTATATCATGCCCTGCGTGAGACGTTGCAGATGCTATGTACTCCCTGTGAATACGACATGGTTGTGCATTGGTATACACTCCACTTGTGTGATGCAGTTGGATATCGCCCACAACTCACCGCGTGTGCGGTATGTGGAGTGCAACTTGCACCGGATGCAAAACATTGGAGCATGACCCAAGGTGGCATGCTGTGTCCAGAATGTGCACGTCGTGATGCATACCCGCACGAGATTTCGTTGCCATTATTCAAGTTGTTGCGGTATGTGCAACGCGAACCACTGAGCGTGGTCGCACATACGGTACAACCTGCGCACGTGCATGTGCAGATGTTCCAACTATTGCGGCGTTGGATGCACTTCGTCAGTGAACGATCGCTGCGGGCCGCCGCATTTTATGATGATGTACGTGCCAAATCGACGGATTTGTGATGCGTGTACAACACATACCTGTGCAGTAGTGTTGAACTGCGTTATAATTCGAGCATACCATAACGATATCGACACAAAAGGAGATACCGATGGGTTACGTTGAATCCATGCTGCTCAAAGATGAAGCTATCATCTATACTGGCCGCAAACACTATGCACTGCTGCTTGGTCAAATTGTTACCGAAGTCATTCTGCTTGGATTGACGGGTGTAGCCGTGTGGCTCGTGAGTCAAGTGCTCCTCCACTTCAATATCACTGAAGGGTTCCTGCCATATACGTTGTATGGTGTACTGGCAGTCGCTGGCGCCGTGCTGTTGGGCAGTGCTGTGATCGATTATTTGCGTTGGTACAACGATTGTGTGGTGCTCACCAATCGGCGCATCATGAAGTTTGAAGGGCTGTTCAATCGCCATATGATTGAGTCTTCACTCAACAAAATCAATGACGTGGCACTCAATCAAACGTTTTTTGGGCGCATGATTGGGTATGGTGATATCACAATTTTGACTGCAGCAGATACAGGTCTGCAAGAAATGCGCAATATTGCAGACCCGATAGGCTTTAAGCGGGCTCTTGCAGAGGCTCGTGCCTATGACGATAACTTAGTAGCGAATGCTACTGTGGCTGCCATGGAAGGCGCCGTTGAAGATGCAATGGAACATGCAGTCAACGAACATCGTGAATCAGATGAACGCATTGTGATGGGTGAGGCGCAGCACGATGTGCTACAGGATCGTGCACCGACTCCTACTGCTAATCAACGCCCCAGTGATCAGTTATTGAACACGATGCTGGCTCGACCGTATGACGAGCCAACGGCACACGACGAGCCAACGGCACACGACGAGCCGACCGCACATGACGAGCCAACGGCACACGATGAGCTAACGGCACATGATGAGCCAACGGCACACGACGAGCCAACGGCACACGACGAGCCAACGGCACCACGAACCCACCGCTCAACCTCGTTGTTGTCACAGCTTGATGCGTTGTATGATGCGGGTATTTTGAGTGATGAAGAATATGCGGCCAAGCGCCGACGTATCACGGATGGAGAAGTGTAATTACCATGGCACATCAACTCGACGCCATCCATGCCGCAGTGGCGGCTATTCGTGCGCAGACGGCGCTCGTACCACGGGTCGGCATTATTTTGGGGTCAGGGCTGGGAGCGTTGGCCGACCAGCTCGATGATGCTACAGTTATCCACTACGCAGATATTCCCGGATTCCCCCGTTCCACGGTGGTTGGCCACCGTGGTGAGCTCGCCATTGGGCGCATGTCTGGCACCCCGGTGGTTGTGATGCGTGGCCGGTTTCATTTTTATGAAGGCTACGACATGCACCAAGTCACGTTTCCTATCCGTGTGATGCGTGCGCTCGGGTGTGAAGTACTCATCGCGACCAATGCTGCTGGTGGTTTGCGCCCCGAGTGGCCAGTCGGGCAGTTGGTGTGTCTCAGGGATCACATTTTTATGCCGGGTATGGCAGGACATCACCCACTCCGTGGACCAAACGATGATCGACTCGGTGTGCGCTTCCCTGCTATGCTCGACGCCTACGACGCGCAATTGCGCACATTAGCGCATCGGGTAGCCGATGCCCAAGGCACGTTACTTGCTGACGGTGTCTATATCATGCTCGCTGGTCCAACATTTGAGACGGGTGCCGAATTGCGCATGTGTCAAATCGTGGGTGCTGACGTAGTTGGTATGTCGACAGCACCAGAAGTCATTGTGGCGCGGCATGGTGGCATGCGCGTGCTTGCAATCTCGTTGGTGACCAACCAGGCATTGCCTGATGGCAGCCCGGCCAACCACGAAGAAGTCATTGAGGCGGGCAACGCTGCCCGCCCGCGATTTGGCGCACTGCTACACGGGATAGTCGCACAACTCTGAATTAGGGTGTCAACGTGAGTGTCTCGTGACAGACTTCTTCGACCCGGCGCCGTTGCCACGGCATGGGGTGGTATTCCACGTTGAGCCACGCTTTGATGAAGTCGCTGAAGTGGGTGCTGAGTGGATGCCCTGATTGTCCTACGGGATGAATGCTTTTACACAGATCCCAATCAGACGTATCACAGATAATCCGCAACGACGGGCATGTGTAGACGATGCTCTTGTTGCCGAGTGTGTTGATATCGCCCATGTTGACCGTATCACGATTCCCGCCAAGTTCATATGGTCCGCGGGTAAACAGCTTGCCAATCAACGGTATGGCGCCAAGTGGGTGTGCGAGTGTGATGGTGTGCCATGCCCCATAACGCCATTGATTCGGGTTGTTGCCGAGTCGTTTTTTGAGGGTGCTGACCGTCTGTTGCCATGCTGTGGGCAACACGTCATCCCACGCTCGTGTATCACCAAACCAGTCGTTGTCGTTGAGTAGCGCCGCCCTGAGCATGTCGGGGGTGGCGCGATTCATGTATTCACGCCCTGGGCGCGATATGAGGGCGCCGATCCCCAGGATGCGTTGCATCATGTCGAGGTGACTCGCAAAGACCACGTGTTGGAGCTCTTCCACGAATTGTAGGGCAATGGTTGAAGCTATACTGTGTGTGGCGACCATGCCATCCCATGCTGACAACAAGGCCCGTGCCTGATTGGCGACCGCATCACCGTCAGGCAAACGGCCTGCAAGTGCGATGATATCGTGACTCCCCATGTGGAAGTGGTCTGCATGGATACCAGCAAATGACGCTGCATCATGGCGTTCGTGTTGGGTCAGACGTTGGATGATGCGTGCAGCACGCCAGCCGTTTGACCACTCACCACGGATGGCAGGAGTGCGGTCATTGGGCACAATCCGATTATTGGCAGTTGCGATATACCCCGTGGCTGGATCGTAACTTGCAGGAAGTTGCGCAAATGGTACAAACCCTTGCCACTCGTATTCACCACTCCACCCCGGTACTGGCACACGACCGTCACTGTTGCTCCGCACAGGAATCGCACCTGCTAGTTGATAGCCGATATGCCCTGCAACATCGGCATAGACGAAGTTCTGTGGCGGTACATCCCACTTGTGCAGTGCAGCCCGAAAGCTTTCCCAGTCAGTGGCTCGATTGAGGTCGAGAATCGCATCAAAGAGTGTGCTTGTGTGGAGCGCCGTCCATTGCAGGGCCAGTGGTTGTGGCTCACGATTGCCCGCAGCATCGATGAGCGGCGTGATAATGGGACCATGTCGGGTGATGCGTACAGGTTCGATTACGGGAGCCCCCCCTTTGACAGTAATAGTCTCGTAGATGAGTTCTGCCTGATGCCATTCACCTTGGTACTCGTAGCGTCGGCCACTCGCATCATTGGGGTCAAAGCGTTCAATGTACAGATCCTGTACATCTGTCATGCTATTGGTGACACCCCACGCAATGCGTTCGTTGTGCCCGATAACGACGCCTGGTACCCCTGCAAAACTCGCACCAGCCACGTGGTAATCGGGTGCGTTGAGATGTATCTCATACCAGACTGAAGGGATGGTGATGCCGAGGTGTGGGTCATTGGCTAGTAGTGGCAACCCTGATGTACTGCGTGATCCTGCCACCACCCAATTATTGCTGCCGTTGTTCTCGTTGTCGTTGAGCCAAGGGCGTGCGTTTTCGGCCATGTCTACAGCACTCTGACCAATGGTGGCCGTGTATTGCAGGCCGGGTGGTACAATAACCGGCATGTCGTCGCGTTGGCGTGGCTCATAGGCGCTTGCACGTGTTGCACCGATTTTTGCAATCAGCTGGGCACGCAGGATTTCTTGTTGCCAGTTGCCTGACAGCGACAGTGCCATAACTTTGCCCCATACCAGTACATCGGCAATGCTCCATGGGGTCGGCGTATGACGCAACAATAAGAACTCGGGGGGGAGTTTACGCTGGTGTTGTGCAATAAACGCATTCACGCCCTCGACATAGGCCGTCAGGGCGTCATGTGTCTGACCACTGACCGTTTGGGCATCACGCACTGCTGATCGTCCAAGACCGAGAATCCGCATGAAGCGGTCGGTATCAATGGCGCGTGCGCCAACTAATTCGGCAAGCCGACCATGCCCGAGCCGGCGTTGCGTCTCCATTTGCCACAAGCGGTCTTGGGCATGCACAAAACCTTGTGCCAAAAAGAGATCATGGGTGTTTTGTGCATAAATATGCGGCACACCCCAGGTATCGCGCATCACTTCTACGGGTTGTTGGAGCTGTGCGAGTTGTAGTCGACCACGTGTTTGCGCGATTGATTGACGTAACGTGGTAAATGCGACCACCCCAAGAGCCCCGAGAATTGCTGCGCCAATGCCGATGTTGCGTTTGGTGGTCATAGCACCGTCCTTGTCTGATGAGAATGTATGGTGTGTGCGTTATTATTCAGGGCACGAATACGTGCAACGAGATCACAAATCATTAAAGCGGTTGCCCCCCACACACGATGGTTATGCACCTGGAAATACGGCACGATGACGGATTCGCCGCGGATTTCTCGTTCTTCATACACGAGTGCATCAGCACGAAGCAAATCCGTGATCGGTGCCAAAAAGACCTCAGCGACTTCACTGGGATTGGGCGTCATTGGCGGTATCGTGGCAGCCCATGCCATGACAGGGACGACGCTATGGTTGCTCCGTGGTACATAGATGCTGTGCAGGTGCCCAATTATTTCGAGATGGCTTGCCGCAATGCCGAGTTCTTCATGTGCTTCACGGAGTGCCCCAGCCTGCGCCGTTTCATCTGCTTCGAGGCGCCCACCCGGAAAGGCGATTTCGCCACTGTGTTCGCGCAAATGGCCGTCTCGCCGTGTGAGGACCAGCGCAGCGTGATCATTCTGCATGGTCACAATCACGAGCACTGCTGCTGGACGCGGTATGCTGCCTTCTGGAGGCGTGTTGATACGAGCTACCCGCCCGTCGCGGTACCGCACCATGGGGAGTTGATGTGTGGCAACCCCATAGGTATGCTGGGCGACTTTCGTGGCAATATCGTACCACTGTGTATTCATACGAAATAATACTTTCGTCAGGATGTACGCACCTTATGGCACCGTACATGGCAGGGTAGCAATCACCGCATCACTATCTCGGATGACCAACGTAATGGTATGCGTACCAGGTGCTTCACGCCCCATGTTGAGTGGTACTGCAAAACGACCTGCCTCATCACTCATACTTCCCCCCACAACCCGATCAGCAAACTTCAAGAGCAGTTGGGTATAAGGGGTGGTGACACCAGTCAGCAGGTAGGTCTGATAGGGTTGACATTGCAGGATTTCATTCGTGTCTTCGGTGGGGGCTACACGCTGCGGTTCGGCGTCTGGTACTGCTTCAGGGGGAGATTCTGCGATATCGGGCACTGGTGTGACCTGCTCGTCGGTGCCCAACTCAACAGTAGGTGTTAGTGTGATTTCTAGTGTCGCAGTATCAGTGGGAACGAGTTCTGTGGTTGCACTTGGTTCTGGGGTATTGGGTATATCCGTCTCAACCGTTGCACTTGGATAGGGATAGTTTGGTTCATTGGCACTGACCACGTTGCGTCGTGGCGCCGGCGTCCCCAAGAGGGTAAGCACGACCCATATACATGCAATAGCCACGAATACCGGTACCAACGCGTGTTTGCTCATCATTCCCTCATACCCTACCCATCAGGCGTATACTACCACTCTTCGAAATCAATCCCATGCAATAGACGTCACAGTTTTGTTGATTGTTCTGATATGATACTAGTTATTGCTTGAGCAGTGCATCAATGATGGGGCTGAATTGGGTCAATGGCTGTGCGCCAATAAGCCGCTGCCCATTGATTTCAAATACAGGACGGGCTAAGATACCATCCTCTTTGGCCAAGGTGTACTGTGAAATCAGCGCCAAACGGTAGGTTTCTTGTTGCATACAGCTGGCAAATTTGTTGGTATCAATCCCAATCCCTTGGGCCACCTGCTGTAGCGCCTGTGTCATGTCGGGCGCCGTATACAGCGCCCCCTGATTGGCATACAGTGCACTACGCATTGTGAAATACTGTTGCTGTTCGCCGGCACACGCAGCAGCATGGGCTGCGAGCAGTGAATCCTCACCTGTCTGTAGCAGGGGGCGCACAATGATGCGCATCTGGCCAGTGCTGACGTAACGTTCAATCAGTTGCGGTTCAACTTCCAACACGTGGAAGGCACAGTTCCCTCAGAAGAAGTCAGAATAATCAACAAACGTGACTGCAGCTTGTGCATTGCCGAGCATGGCATACCCCTCTGCCGTGGTGCTTGCTCCGACATCGAGATTGACTTGGGCTGGTGCCTGGCTGGGTGTCGGTGGTGCTGCTTGTGTGGTTTGTGTTGCTAGATCGGAGAGCGGCGTCTCCGTGGATTGAATGCGGGCCACGGTGGCACTTGGGAGTCGTGTTGGCTCCACTGCCGCACTATTGCTCTCACTCGTTTGGGTACATGCCACGAGTGATATGATAACGAGCACAAGCAGGATGGGATGGATGCGCATCGTAGTATCCTTTGTTGTTGCAGTATCTCCTTGTTTATTAGTATACTACATACCATGGTTGTCTACCCAGTGTGGGTAATTTCCTCAATGGCGAGGAATGACGGAGTTGTATGATGGCACATAAAATCTCACTCGTCTGCACCGTACGTGATGAATCAGATAATATTACGCAACTCCTCGAGTCAATGCTCGGGCAGAGTCTCCCTGCCGATGAAATCGTAGTAAATGACTGTAACAGCACTGACGAGACTCCACATATCGTGCAAAGCTACATTGATGTGGGCTACCCGATTCGGCTTGTCAAAGGTGGCTACAACATCCCGAGTGGGCGCAACAATGCGATTTTTCATGCGACCGGTGACATCGTAGCTTGTACTGATGCCGGGTTGATTTTGGATCGGCACTGGTTGAAACGAATTACCGAGCCGTTGCGTGAATCCGATGCTGACATTGTGGGAGGGTTTTTTCGACCGTTGCCACGCAGTGTGTTTGAGCTCGCACTCGGGCATACCAATTATCGTGATGCAGATGAAATCAACGCCAGCACGTTTTTACCATTTGGCAAATCAGTTGCATTTCGTAAATCAGCATGGGAAGCAGTTGCAGGGTACCCAGAGTGGGCCACGCACTGCGAAGACGTCCTGTACGATGTGGCGCTCAAACGGGCAGGAATGCGCTTTGCGTTTGTAGCGGAAGCCATTGTCCATTTTCAACCACGCAGTACCCTCCAGCAGTTTGCCCGCCAGTACTTTTTGTATGCGCGTGGTGATGCAGTCGCCGGTCTCTGGCCACGACGCCATGCCCTACGGTATGCAGTCTACCTGTGGGTGTTGGTGTGTCTCTTGCTCGGTGGCTGGTGGGTAGCACCAATCGTGCTGGGGATGGGGGCCTACTGTGCGCGTCCGTGGCAACGGCTGTGGCGCCGCTTTCACGAGGGGGTCAATGGCTGGCAAATCGTGCTTGCCATGATTCTCGTGCCGTTCTTGCGGGTGGTAGGTGACGGTGCCAAAATGGTCGGGTATGTGGCCGGCTGGATACGCCTCGCACAACATCCACACATTCGTCGTGACCGTGATGCGTGGCTGGCCGAGTATTTGCCTCATCAATAACACCCCCATACAACGAGTCGGGGCGGGCAGGAGCCACTGCACCGTTGCTCATGGTTATGCGTCAAGCAGTCCGGGGATGGGGGTAATCACGATTCGTTTATTGGCAATATCAATGTGTTGCACAAACGCTTTGACCATCGGGACGAGTGCATCATCCATGCCAGTACGGGTAATGACCATCACGTCACTTGCACCGGTATTAATGACTTCTTGGACGGTGCCAATGAGTGTTCCTGCCACGTCATAGACGGCGATACCAGGCAGGTCGTGGATGAAGTACTCATCTGCGCCCAAGGGAGCGGCATCTTTTTGCATGATATAGAGATCGGTGCTACGTAGCGCATCAGCCTGATCGCGCGTGGCAATACCACCCAGCGTGGCGGTGTAAAGCGTACCCTTGTAGTGGGTCAACGAACGCAAGCGAAACGAACGCTTGCCATCATGACTGTAGAGCATTGGTTGGGTGCGTGCCAAAAATTCAGGCTCACTTGATGCCACGCTCATGCGTACCATGCCACGCAACCCGACTACATTCACGACGGTGCCGATGAGCAACAACTCATCGGCACGTGGGATAGATGCATCACTCATGGAGTTATTCGATATCTATGTGGACACGCTTGCCGTGCCGTGCTGCAACAACCGCCATCAAATCGCGGATTGCTTTGGCCACGCGCCCATTGCGTCCAATAATCTTACCGGCCTCTTGTGAGCTGACACTCAGGCGATACGTTACCGCATAGGGCGTGACGCGCTCACGGATTTGTACCGCTTCGGGTTGGTCGACCAGATTGCGAACCATGTACTCGAGTAACGCACGCATGAGGGTACTTTCTAGCTGGCGACTGGCGTGGGCTTGCCGTTGGCATCGAGCACATCGACACGCTTGAGCAAGCGTGCTACCGTCTCTGATGGTTGAGCACCAACGCTCAGCCAATGGCGCACACGGTCAGCCTTGACTTCGAGCTCTTGTGGGTTGCGCACCGGATTGTAGAATCCGACAATTTCGATGAACTTGCCATCGCGGGGTGAGCGTGAATCACAGACCACCAAGCGGTAGCTGGGTTGCTTTTTTTTGCCGGCGCGGCGCAAACGAATCGTGACCATAGTACGAACTGCCTCCTCATAAAAAACGAATCAATACCATCTAGTTAACGGAGCCGACGCATAATCTCGCGCGGGTCCGGCATGCGGCCGTTCTTGGTTTTGCCGCCGAATTGTTTCATAACGCGTTGCATCTGTTGGAAGTTTTTGAGCAAGGCTGATACCTGTTGCTCTGATGTGCCACTTCCGTTCGCGATGCGGACTCTGCGACTGCCTTTGATGATGTCCGGATTACGCCGTTCTTTGGGGGTCATTGACAGAATGATGGCCTCCACACGTTGTAATTCCTTCTCGCCAACAAGGTCGCTGGCTTTGGCCAATTGCCCCATCCCTGGTAACATGCCCAGAATTTGACTAATAGGCCCGAGTTGGCGCATCTGTTTCATCGACGCCAAAAAGTCTTCCAAGTCAAAGGCTCCCTTGGATAACTTTTTTTGCATGCGTGCAGCTTCGGCTTGGTCGATACTCTGCTCGGCACGCTCGATGAGTGAGAGGACGTCACCCATCCCCAAAATGCGTGATGCTAACCGATCGGGGTGAAAGACTTCGAGCGTCCCTGCTTCGATCTTTTCGCCACTCCCCAAGAATTTAATTGGTACCCCAGTGACTGCCCGCACCGACAAGGCGGCGCCACCACGTGCATCACCATCTACCTTGGTAAAGATGATACCCGACAGTGCCACGCGCTTGTTGAATTCGTCAGCCACCCGGACAGCTTCTTGACCAATCATCGAGTCGACCACCAACAAACGCTCGTGCGGCTGTGCGATTGCAACAATATCGCTCAACTCCGTCATCAGTGTTTCATCGATTTGTAGCCGACCAGCGGTGTCAATCAGCACGTAGTTGCAGTGTTCTTGACGGGCGTGTGCCAGCGCACGTGTCACGATATCTGTTGGTTTGGCAGCCGTTCCCTCACTATAGACGGGAATGTTGATCTGCTTGCCCAACGATTCGAGCTGCGTGACTGCGGCCGGACGATAGACGTCGGCGGCAACGAGCAGCGGGCGCTTGCCTTTTTTGCGCAAATGCAACGCCAACTTGGCCGCATGCGTCGTTTTACCGGCACCCTGCAACCCGACCAGCATAATCACTGTCGGGGGCAATGTGGCTTCGGCAAGCGGCACTTCGGCCTCGCCCAACAACGTCACCAACTCGTTGCGTACGATTTTGATGACTTGCTGCGATGGCGTCAAACTGCGCGAAACTTCCTCGCCAACGGCTCGATCCGAGACCTTGGCAACAAAGTCACGCACCACCTGGAGATTGACGTCGGCCTCGAGCAGGGCAAGCCGCACCTGCTTCATCGCTTCGCGGACATCTTCCTCACCCAAACGACCTTTGCCGTTGAGCTTCTGGAATACTGCTTGTAACCGGTCTGCAAGGCTTTCGAACATGCCATCTCCCTGCTGGGCACACTGCACCAGCGTGAATCCGTCCTTGTATTGTAGCGTGTGCGTGTGCAAGCGTCAAATGAATGCGGTAACTATGGCTTCATTTGACAGAGATGCCGTGTATGCGCCTATTTTTGCATGACTGCCTTGATCCAATCAACAAAACCAGTCGATACGGTGTAGATGTTGTTGCTGTCCATACGATTCATGTACCGGAAGCATCCCTGTAGGCGTGTATTGAGTGTATTACTATCAGTGAAGTCAACGTAGAAAATATACTTCCCGTTGACATCTCGTAAATCTTCGGCAAATTGGCGAATCATAAAGCGCAATAATGCGTCTTCTTCGGACAAACTATACCCGACCAACACCAATACCTCGCTTTCTTGGAGCAAGCGTACCGCCTTAGGGAAAATCGACATAAAATACGGGTTGGAATAATCCTGCTCTTTGGATGGCATCATAATTTCGGGAGCTCGTTGGCGAATGTCGTCAAACGAACGCCGGCGATAGTCGAAATCATAGCCTGTCGCAGTGGGAATGATTTCAAACCCCCCGTTGATTTTGAACAACGATGTGACTGACCACGCATCTTGTATCACGTTGGTGTTGCGTTTGCCGTCAATGTGCTGTGGCGTAACCCCGTGGTAGGTTCTCCGCATCATGTTGCGTTGGCCCGTGTTATCCAATATTGTTTCAATAACATAGTCGTAGTTAGTCGACAAAAAATCCACGTGCA
>JBKCGB010000209.1:0-12367 GCA_046303375.1 Roseiflexaceae bacterium | reverse complement strand
GACGGCAATTCCGGGTTGTCAGTATCGAGAATGAGTCGCACCCGCTCACAAAAGACCAGATTCATATCGTTGAGGTGGCCGAGGACTTCTTTGAGCGATGGCGCATTGTCGGCACCAGGGCTCACTAGCACCGACTCATCGAGCTCTTGGAGCATGGCGCGCAACGTTTGTTCACTGTGTTCGAGGGCATGCATGATAGCATGGGGACCGAGTGTACCCATGGATTCGATGGCCAGAAAGGCTTTGTGGGCTTCGGGCACGGTGTCACAGACGGGACACGCACCAATGAGTGCGCCTTCACGAGTCTCGCCACACGTCGTGCACACATACAAATCGCCGATTTCATCGGCGAGCAAATCACGATTTTGCGCAATTGCACGAGCGGCTCGCCCCAACAATTCGCGTGATTGTACCGACGTCCCTGTGATCCGTTGCATGACCACAGGCTGCGGTTCTTCGCCGTGGAGCGCATGGTCGACGTTTTGTACAGTCGCCTCAACCCCACCAACACGTACAAATGCACGCATTGCCCGGGCTCCACGTGCTTCGCACAAAGCATCAAAGAGGCGCGCAATGTTGAAACGGCGCTCACGGCGCGCTTGCACTGCCCATGCACGATATGCGACATGACCCATGCTGGCACTGGTAAAGAGCTCATGCAACTCTTGTTCGGACATGTTCATCTGTGTTCCTTCACCACATTCACTATTTGTTCATCGCACACACGTCGCATCATTGCGCCATCATACTATAATAGGATAATCGCATTCTGTGAAGAGGCAAGCAGTTTTTGTGCGAATTGCATTAGTACACGATTATCTCAACCAATACGGTGGTGCCGAACGCGTGCTCGAAGCACTGCACGATATTGCACCCACAGCCCCCATCTACACCTCGATTTATGCGGCCGAGGCCATGCCTAGCGCATATCGCACCTGGGACATCCGCCCGTCGTGGATGCAGTATCTGCCTGCATGGCGTCGGCTGTTTCGCCACTACTTCATGCTCTACCCGATGGCATTTGGCACATTCAATCTTCGCGACTACGACCTGGTCATTAGTAGTAGTAGTGCCTACGCCAAAGGGGTACAGGTGCGGTCCGGTGCCGTACACATCTGCTACTGCCATACGCCGATGCGCTTTGTGTGGCAGACCGACGCCTATGTGGCGCGTGAGCGCATCCAAGGCATCACCCAACGCGTGATGCGCTTTTTGTTGCAATTTTTACAACGCTGGGACATCCAAAACAGCACTGGTGTCACCCACTTTATCGCCAATTCACAGGTGGTCGCTGCACGCATAAAGACCTATTATGGGCGTGATGCGACCATCATCCCGCCACCCGTTGACCTGGCCCCCATCAACACGCAAGCACCTGGCGATTATTTGCTGACAGGGGGGCGCCTGGTGCCCTACAAACGCATTGACCTGGCGATACAGGCCTGTACGGCACTCGATCTACCTTTGGTGGTCTTTGGGGATGGGCGCGACAAAGCAGCCTTGATGCGCATCGCAGGGCCGAGTGTGCGCTTTGTAGGGCGCGTCAGTGATGCTGAGCGCCAGGCGTTGTTCAATGGCTGCCGTGCTTTTTTGTTCCCCGGCGAAGAAGACTTCGGCATCACCCCGCTCGAAGCGATGGCGGCTGGCCGCCCCGTAGTTGCCTACCGCGCCGGTGGTGCGCTCGATACGGTCAACGCCGGCCAGACGGGCATCTTTTTTGACCAGCAAACACCCGAAGCGTTGATGAGCGCACTGCACGAGCTGGCCAATCATCACTGGGATACACACATCATTCGTACTCATGCAGAATCCTTCGGACGCGACCGATTTATGCAGCGGATACGTGATTTTATGGCGACTGTGACGTGTGAGGTGACCCCGTGAACGATATATGGCGTATCATGGCGCGCATTCGCCATCATTGGTGGTATCTGCTGGTGCCCGCACTGCTGCTGGCAGTGGTGCCGCTCATCCCGCAACTCGCACAGGCACCCGTGTATGCGGTAAATGTGGAGGTGATGCTCACCAGTCGTGCCCCCATGAACGACACCGGCGACACGCTGGCCTACGACTTCCCCGCAGTCAGTCGTGGTCAGGATTTCACCCAGCGCGTGGCCACACTGCTCGGGACGGTGGATGTGGCTACCGTGGTTGCCACCCTCGATGTGCGCAACACTGACCGTGTGGTGACTATTGCTGCGCGGAGCAGCGACCCCAGCCAGCTCGTACCGATTCGCGATGCAGCACTTGCAGTCCTCAGCCGTGATGGTACACTGCTATGGGGCAAGACGAGTGGTGACACCGGTGTAAATATCATGGTGCTCCGCCAACAGGACACCCCGCAACGGCAGTCCAACACGAGTGCATTGGTAGTGACTACCATTCTGCGCGCACTCGCTGGTGCACTCATCGGGTTATTGTTCGCGCTTCGGCGTAGCCAATAAGGACGTTTTCTATGCGTATGACCGAGTATCTCCGTATTTTCCGCCGGCGGATGGTCGCCATTGGGCTGGCCGTGGTGCTGACTGCCGTGGCCGCCTACGTCTTTAGCAAACTGCAAGAGCCGCTCTACCGCTCCGAAGCCAGTTATTTGGTCGTGCCTAACCGCAACGACAACGGGTTGTCGATTGTGCTCACCAACAACATGAACAGCTACAAGCAGCTGGCCCTGGCGCGTCCGCAAATCGAAAAGCTCAACGCCCAACTCCAGCTTGACCGCTCACCAGAATGGTTGCTCGAGCACATCTCCATTCAGGCCAACGCCGATGACCGCAAAATGATTGTGCAAGTTGATTACCCCGATATTGACATGGCGCCACGCCTGGCCAATGCAGTCGGCGAAAACATGGCCGCCCTGGTTAGTTCGCTCAACGATGGTCTCGAAGGTACCGACAAAATCAACATGCGCGTTACTACTCCTGCCACGCCCCCAAAACTCTACCGCCCGCAGACCCGCATCAACGTGGCAGCTGGTGCATTTCTGGGGCTGATAATCGGCATTCTACTGGCCTTTGTGCTCGAAGCACTCGACGACACGCTCAAATCTGCTGATGACGTCGAACGCCATGTGGGGCTGACTATTGTCGGCGCCATCCCTGCGGGCAGCTCGCTCCCTGATCGCCGTACACCGACAAGGAAACGTACATGACGACGACGCCTGTCACCACCAATACGACGCTTGTAGCGCTCAGTGACCCACAATCCGCAGCTGCCGAAGCCTTTCGCAGTCTACGCACCAACATCCAATTCGCTGGGCTCGACCAAAACCTGCAGATGCTCACCGTCACCAGCGCTGGCATCGACGAAGGAAAATCACTGGTAGCAGCCAACCTTGCCATCACTATGGCGCAAGCTGAGCAACGGGTCATCCTGGTAGATGGCGATTTACGTCGCCCCGCCCTGCATACCTTGTTTGGTCTGCAAAATGACACAGGCCTGACGAGCATGCTCTTTGCCAGTGCAGAAACACCAGCGCCCCTACAAGCCACAGCAGTGCCCGGATTGCAGCTATTGGCCAGCGGGCCACTCCCACCGCGCCCCGCCGACATCCTCGGCTCGCGGCGCATGGGTGAGATTTTGCAGGCACTGCGCACCCAAGCCGACGTCATCATCATCGATACGCCACCCGTACTCGCCGTCAGCGATGCTGTGGTGCTTGCGCCACGCATCGACGGCGTACTGCTGGTGATGCAGGCTGGGCGCACGCGCCGCGACCAAGCCAAACAGGCGCGCATCACCCTCGAAAAAGCCAAAGCGCACATCGTCGGTGTGGTGCTCAATGGTGCCGAAATGACCCAAGCCACGGGGTACTACTAAGCATGATTGATATTCATTGCCATATCTTGCATGGGCTCGACGATGGCGCTCGCTCCTTTGATGTGTCGTTCAACATGGCGCGCCAAGCTGCGCAAGCCGGCGTCAAAACGCTTGTATGTACGCCTCACAGCCCTGATTCGGACGCCTCGCGCCACTATAGCCCACAGCTCATCGCCGAGCGTGTGGCCGCCCTGCAGGCTGCCGTAGACGCATCAGATTTCGATTTGACACTGTTGCCCGGTACGGAGATTCGTTTTGTGGCAGATGTGGCCAAAAAATTAGCCTCTGGGCAGATTTTGAGCCTCGCCGGCAGCCGTTCAGTGCTGATTGAGATGCCCGTTTTTGCCGTCGATTATGGTTTTTTGCCGGTTGCTCGCCAACTGATTAGTGCCGGCTACATGGTGGTGCTGGCGCATCCCGAACGCTACCTGTACAACCAGCGCGACCTCGCAGCGCTCCAGCAGATCCGCGAGGCCGGCGTGCTCTTTCAGGTCACGGCGGTGGCTGTCGATGAGCCCAACAGCACCACGCTCTTTGAGCACGGGCTGGTCGACCTGGTGGCCAGCGACGCCCACAGCGACGGCTACCGCCCTACTGCCATGGGATTCGCTTGGGATTATGTCAGCAATACATACGGCGCCGACACCGCACAACGCCTGTTTGTGGATGTGCCACACCATTTGATTACACGGATGTAACGCAGAGGTGCGATTCACCAGTAGGGGCAACCATAATTCGCCCCTACTGGCGCGTACGTAGATAGGTCAGCACAGCTGCCCAATCGCGATAACTGGGCACGTCCCAATCAGCGTAGTGTTTGTCGCCGAATTTGATGATTTCGCCTTTGAAATGACGCGCACCATTGTTGGGGCGGTCGTCGATTAAAAAGTGACCGCGATTTTTGTCTTTGTGGTGCGACAAAATCAGGCGCTTGTGCGCCACATCACCCAAGTACAGTTGCACCCATTTGATTTTGTCCGACCAGGCAGACGGGTTGTGCCACGGCGCTGTCGACAAAATGTAGGTATCGAAAAGCCCACTCAGCTCGCGATAGGCCTCGATGGCACCATCCATGGGATCCATCAACGCAAAAATCCCCGGGCACTCGTCGTAGTTGCCACGATAGGCATCATGTAGTGCTTTGGGCAGACGATTGATGCCCGATTGGAAGTCGACCAGCACATTGTCCATGTCCACATAGAGTACTTTTTTCATCTCATTTATCTTTCTGGTAACACACTGCACGCCACGCATATTGTAGCGTACCCGTAGTCATGGCAGGACGATAACCTCCCCTTGGCGCTACGCCATCGGCGCAACGCGCCGGTGCCATCTTCTCCGTAGGAAACGCAGATATATTCGTGCCTTGACGAAACGATGCCACGACCACCACGCCGTCACGGCATGATGCTGGGGGGATTCTTCGCACGCGGCGCCATGCAATCACGCGGCACGGGGTGCCACGCCATCGGGGCGCCATGCAATGACGCCCCTACTTTAATGTTCGCGCGCGGGATTGTACCCCGTATCACGGCGCGCGTCGATGACATCGGGCAGACGATTGAGGCGGTCGAGCAGGCGCGTCAATTGTTCCACGCTCTGCACACGAATCACCGCGCGCAGGAATGATTTGTTGGCCTTGCGGGTGGGCAACTGCTCGACCACGTCGATGTTGATGCCGGCATCTGCGATGGTGCTTGAAATATCACGCCACAGGCCGACTCGGTCCCACGATTCGATCTGCAACGGCACCAAAAAGCCCCGCTTGGGCACCACGCTGCCCCACGTCACCGCCACGATGCGGTTGCGGTCAGGCTCATTGAGAATGTTGTGGCAGTCAGCACGGTGGATGGTCACGCCGCGCCCACGCGTCACGTAGCCGGCGATGGCCTCGCCGACCACCGGGTTGCAACAGCGCGCTATGCGCGTCAGCAGGCCGTCCATGCCACGCACGCGGATATCGGCGTTGGTCTGCTCGCTCATCTTGGAGGGCTGTGTGGGTGCGGGCGGCTCAGGGATTTCTTCCACCGCCTGCATCTGCGTGGCTAGCACCTTTTGGCTGATGGCACGGGCCGACAAATCACCACTGCCGATCTGTGCCAATAGGTCGTCGACTGATTTGATGCCCATGACGGCTGCCGCTTCGTCGAGCACCACGGCGAGTCCGAGGCGCTTGAATTCGCGTTCGAGCATGTCGCGCCCGGCGTCGATGTTTTCGTCACGGTCAGCACGCTTGAAAAAGCGCTTGATGTGCGTACGGGCACTGACCGTTTTGACGAAATTGAGCCAGTCACGGCTCGGACCGTTGGAGGCGCGGCGCGTCATGATTTCGACCATGTCTCCCGTCTGCAACTGATGATCGAGTTGCACCATACGGTTGTTGACGCGTGCTCCTACACAGTTGGTGCCCACGTCGGAGTGGATGCGATAGGCGAAGTCGACCGGCGTCGAGCCTACCGGTAGGTCGATAATTTTGCCACGCGGCGTAAAGACAAAGACTTGCTCTTCGAGGAAGTCGGATTTGAGGCGTTCCACGAATTCCGTGGCATCCGTGACTTCGTTGCGCCACGACATCAGACTGCGTAGCCAGGTGATTTTGGCTTCGAACGAATCATCTGACGACTTGAAGCCGTTTTTGTATCGCCAGTGTGCCGCAATGCCGTGCTCAGCTGCTTCGTGCATTTTGCTGGTGCGAATCTGTACCTCGCAGGGCTGCCCACCCGGGATAAGCACAGTGGTGTGGAGCGACTGATACAGGCTCTCTTTGGGGTTAGCAATGTAGTCATCGAACTCGCCCGGCACCGGTGGCCAAGTAGTATGTACCAATCCCAGCACCTGGTAGCACTCGGGGACAGTGTTGACGATGACGCGCACCGCCAACTGGTCGTAAATTTGCTCGATGCGCACCCCTTTGCGCTGCATTTTGCGATAGATAGAGTGGATGTTTTTGGGGCGACCCGAGACTTCAGCGTTGATGTGCTCGCTCGTCAACACCTCACGCAAGCGTTCCATGACGCGCTGTATGGTGCGCTCGCGTACATCGCGGCGCATGGCCAGCTGGCGACTGATTTCTTGGTAGTGTTCGGGTTCGAGCACGGCAAAAGCCCGGTCTTCCAGCTCCCATTTGAGCTGGCTAATCCCCAGGCGATGTGCCAGCGGCACGTAGATTTCGCTGGTTTCACGGGCAATGCGGCGCTGTTTTTCGGGTTTGGTAACCCCAATGGTACGCATGTTGTGCAGGCGGTCAGCAAGTTTGACCAGCACCACCCGCGGGTCATTGGCCATCGAGACGAACATTTTGCGATAGTTTTCGGCTTGGGCCTCTTCTTTGGGGCGCACTTCCAGCTCCGACAGCTTGGTGACACCGTCGACCAGGCTGGCGATTTCTTCGCCAAAGTAATCAGCAATCTGTTCGTACGAAATGTCGGTGTCTTCGATGACATCATGGAGGAGTGCCGCAATCACTGTTTCAGCGCCAATCGCCAAATCAAGCAAAATAGTTGCTACCGCCACCGGATGGGTGATGTAGGGTTCGCCTGAGTCGCGGGTTTGGTCGCCATGCGATTGGTAGGCGATGGCATAGGCAGCACGAATCAGCTGCCCGTATGTTTCCACTTGGGGGTCGTTTTTGGCAACCGTCTGGAAGCGGTTGCACAGGTCGTTGGCAGCCGGCGCATGCATCAGTTTTTCGTCGGGGACGAGTCGATCAAGTGTCGCTGTCCGGCGCGGATCTGGTCCATTACTCATCGGTGGCTACTCCCTATGTGTGGCCGTCACGATGTCTGCACATTATCAAAAATACCACCAGCTGCGTCATCAAATGTTTCGACATACAGCGCCGGCACACCGGGTTCCGGCATTTGCGTATCGAATGACGTTAGTATCTCACCATTTACCACAAACGTGTATTGGGTACCACGCACCCCAAACTCGATGTGATTGGTGCGATCGGGGTAGATGGCGCTACTTTCGGTGACCTCTTGGACGGCTTGCCATTGGTCGCCATCCGAACGAAAGCAACCAAAGCGCTGGAGTGGGCTAATCCAGCACACCACGTAGTCACGGGTGTCATCGGCACGCACACGAAAGCGCAGCGCAGTACCGATGCGTGCAGCCCCCTCGAACGCCGTATCAACTGCGATTTTCTGATCCGTGCGGGCGATTTCAGCAGGCGCACTCAGATAATAGCTATCAGCCATCCGCAAGTAAATGCGGTAGATGCCATCAGCAACGGTAATTGCGCGGCGCACATCATCACCCTCAAACCATGTACCATCTGCCGTATCAAAGGTGTCAGCGGTATAGGGAGCAGGAGTAGGTGTGGGCAACGGAGTGGCCGTGGGGAGTGGAGCAATCACGAGTTCGTCAAACATCTGGCCAACCAACGGCTGAATCAGGGCAATGTCACGTTCGGGGACACTCATCACCACAATCGCCACACTGTCTTCAAACTGTTGCAAAATAACTTGGAGCCACATGGCGATATCGGCACCATCGCGATTCTGAGTCACGCTGGTGGCTTCTGCAATCAGGCGCCCACGCGCATCTTGGCGCAAATCACCGACGATGGTGGCGTTGAGTCCTTTGATGGTCTGGAGCAACAACTCTTGCCGCATCGTATCGGGGAGCGCCACCGGGCTCGAAATCATCAGCAGTGAGATGAGACCCCGTTGCCCTGGTGCATTCCAGATCCACAACGCACGCCCCGCATCACTATGGCTTTCAACGGGCCACGCTTGTGGGACACGGAGCTGCACGCGCCCATCTGGTGAACGCCACTGGGTTAGTGCGAGTGGTAGCGGCGTGGTGACAACGGTCTCACCGAGGACCTGCGCAGCCAATACGGCCGTCGGTGTCGCAAACGGCGCCGCCGGCGTGGCGGTACCGCACCCTGCCACTCCCAACACGAATACCGTCATCGCAATTGTGAGCCATACTGTGTGTTTCACGCCTTGCATTATATAACCAAACATGCGTGCCGTAGCACAGGGGATTCATCTTTTGGCAGATTTTCGTGTTAGGATAAGAACAATGCATTCATTTTGTGAATCGGGGATACTCCTCTATGCATAGTCGTTGGCACGAAGACACCGCACAGGCATGCAAAACACCACTCCAGTTGCGCATCTATACTTCGCGCCTGCTTGGCGCCGAGGCCAGCTTGGTGTTGCACGGCGGCGGCAACACATCGGTCAAAGTCCAAGAAACCAATCTATTTGGTGATACAGAGCGTATTCTCTACATCAAAGGGAGTGGTCACGATTTGGCATCGATTAGCGAGCGAGGCTTTGCGCCGGTGCGCCTCGACCCACTCGTACGCATGGCACAGCTCGACACACTGAGTGATGCAGCCATGGTCAATGCGATGCGTTGCGCCATGGTCGATGCCAATGCACCGACTCCCTCGGTTGAAGCCATTTTGCATGCCATCATCCCTGCCACCTATGTCGACCACACCCACGCTGATGCTGTGCTCACACTGCTCGATACACCCTTTGCACAGCGCTACATCAACGAAATCTACGGTGACACTCTGCTGGTTGTCCCCTATGTGATGCCCGGCTTTGCCCTTGCCAAACACTGTGCCCAGCAGTTGGCGGCCGAGCTCAAACCACATCACCAAGGGCTGATTCTGCTCAACCACGGCATCTTTACTTGGGACAACGACGCACGTGTCAGCTACGAACGCATGATTCAGTTTGTTGACATGGCGGAGCAATACGTGGCTCGCCACACGCGTTTCAAACCAGTTGCACCCTTACCTGCGCCACCTGCCCGTCTCGCCCGTGCCCAGCTGCGCCATGCCGTGTCACAGGCGGCAGGTACACCCATGCTGCTCGTGCCACGCACTGACGAAGTCATCCATTCATTTGTGCAGCGTGCCGACCTCGCTACACTGGCACAGCGCGGATGTGTCACCCCCGACCATATCATCCGCACCCGTCAAATCCCGCTTGTTGGGCGTGATGTTGCCGCCTATGTGGCACGCTATCAACAGTGGTTCACTTCGCACCAAGCCACAGTAGCCGGCGATTTGACGATGCTTGACCCGGCGCCGCGCATCATTCTCGACCCCGAACTGGGCATGCTGACGGTGGGGCGCCGCATGCGCGAGGCGCTGATCGCCGGCGACGTCTACCGCCAGAGTATCCCAGTGATGGTGGCTGCCGAACAACTCGGTGGTTATACGCCGCTCGGTGATGCCGACTTGTTTGATATCGAGTACTGGGAACTCGAGCAAGTCAAACTCAAACTGCTCGGCCGCCCACCCCGCTTTAGCGGGCAGGTGGCACTCGTGACGGGGGCGGCTTCGGGGATTGGCAAGGCGTGTGTGGATGCCCTGGTAGCCCAAGGCGCTGCCGTCATCGCCCTCGATATCAACCCCAACTTGCCCAACGTCTTTACCAGCCCAGACGTGTGTAGTATCGTCTGCGACATCGGTGACGAGCAAGCCATCACAGCGGCCATTGATCGTGGCGTCATCGCCTTTGGGGGCATCGACATGGTAGTACTCAATGCAGGCATTTTTCCCAAAAGTAGCCCGATTAGCACGCATGACAGCCTGGAGTGGCGCCGCACCATGCATATCAACCTCGATGCCAACTTGATCATCATGCGCGAATGCCACGCCCTGCTCAAACTGGCGCCAGCAGGTGGGCGTGTGGTCGTCATCGGCTCCAAAAATGTACCTGCACCGGGACCAGGTGCTGCCGCATACTCGGCCTCCAAAGCCGCCCTGACGCAGTTGGTGCGGGTAGCTGCCCTCGAATGGGGCGGCGATGGTATCCGTGTCAACGTGGTGCACCCCAATCAAGTCTTTGATACCGGGATTTGGAGCGACGAGGTCTTGGCAAGCCGCGCCGCCAACTACAACATGAGCGTGGAAGAATACAAGAAGCACAACATTTTGCATACCACAATCACCAGCCACGATGTGGCCAAACTGGTGGTAGAGTTGTGTGGGGATGTCTTTGCGCGCACCACGGGTGCCCAGATTCCCATCGATGGCGGCAATGACCGCGTCATCTAAGCGGCGCCAAGGAGTGACACGATGAAACTGATTGTGCAAATTCCTGCACTCAACGAACAAGACCACATTGCCGAAGTCATTCAGCATGTGCCACGCAATATCCCCGGCATCGATGTCGTCGAAGTGTTGGTCATTGATGATGGCAGCACCGACAACACGGTGGCGGTGGCGCGCGCAGCTGGGGCAGACCACGTGGTGAGTCACACCGCACGCCGTGGGCTGGCCTACGCCTACCAAACCGGCATCGACAACTGCTTGCGCCACGGCGCAGACATCATCGTCAACACAGATGCCGATCATCAATACCCGGGCAACGAGATTCCACGCTTGGTAGCACCGATTCTTGCCAAGCAAGCCGACATGGTGGTTGGTGACCGCCAGGTGCAACAGCTCGAGCACTTTTCGCCCCTCAAAAAATTCCTGCAATACATCGGGAGTAGTGTGGTACGCTGGGCGTCAGGCACGGATGTGCCCGACACCGTCAGTGGCTTCCGCGCCCTCTCGCGCGAAGCCGCCTTGCGCACCTTTGTGACCAGCGATTTTTCGTATACCATCGAAGTGCTGATTCAGGCAGGCAAACACAAATTGGCCATCCACCATGTGCCCATCAAAACCAATATTGTGACACGTGAATCGCGGCTGTTTACATCCAACTGGAACTTCATCAAACGCCAAGCAGCCACCATCGCCCGCACCTATGCCACCTACGAGCCGCTCAAGAGTTTTTCGTATTTGGCACTACCCTTTTTGTTGGGCGGCATCATCATGCTAGGGCGGGCAGCCTACGTCTACATCGGTCGCTCTTTTGGTCTAGTTGCCACCAACGATCAAGCACTAGCGGTAGGCAGCACTGCCCTCATCATCGGCTTTATCATTTTTTTGTTTGGCGTGATCGCCGATCGCATTGGCGGTGTACGCCGCGTCGAAGAAGAAGTCCTCTATCGCATACGCAAGGCCGAAATCGAACGACTCTACCCACGCGAATAATACAACGGCCGGAGGCGGGATACCCCGCCTCCGGCCGACACCACATCCTACGGCTACTTGCTGCTATCCGCCACAACCTGGCGATCATTGTCTGCTTGGATGGGGCGGGCATTGCCCGTGTAAATCTGTGTAAATGCTGCGATTTGCTCGGCACTCATCTGCAGTGGAGTCTGAATGACCAACCAGTGCACCCCTTCGGAACAGGGTGGCGTGGTCAGGCTCCCGATATAGCGAAAGGTCATCACTTCTGCAGGTAACAACGCCGGCCAATCCACCGTCACAGTGGTCGATTCGGCAGTCAACCCTTGTAATGCACTCACGTAGTCACCCCACGCAGCATTGACATCACCTTGTTGCACCAAGGCACCAACCACCGCTAATGTGCCATCGGCAGCCTTGTGTACAAAGTGCAATTCCATGGCTGCCGGGACGCCGTTGATGGTGTGCTCGCTCGGGGCATGGAAATGCATCTGCGCCAGCGTATACGTCACACCGTCTATGGTCATCGTATTGCCTGCGGCTGCGTTTGCTTGG
>JBKCGB010000208.1:0-22627 GCA_046303375.1 Roseiflexaceae bacterium | reverse complement strand
CCCACAGCGCTACGGTGTCGAGCAATGTGTGGGTGACACACTGGGACCTGGTGGTGTGTTCCGTGCGTTGCGCACCATCCCCGTGCTCCTCGGGCTATGTGACGATATGACTGCAGTAGGGCACCGTGATGCCATGTTGCTCAACTACGTCAACCCGATGGCTGCCAACTGCTGGGCGGTAGATGTGGCCAAGGGGACGCCACACGTTGGTCTGTGTCACAGTGTGCAGGGCACGAGTGAAATGCTTGCCAAGTGGGCTGGGGTCGCCTACGACGATGTCATCTACCACTGTGCGGGCATCAACCATCAGGCGTTCTTTTTGCGCTTTGAAACACGCGATGGCCGCGATTTATACCCGGCAATTCGGGTAGCCACTCAGCGTGCAGACATCTATGGGAGCGAGCCAGTACGCATTGATTTGATGCGTCATTTTGGCTATTTTGTGACTGAATCGAGTGGGCATGCCAGTGAGTATTCGCCCTACTTTCGTAAGCATCCGAGCATGATTCTCGAGGAGCTCGTGCCCAAATTTACCAGCCCCGACGATGATTGGTTCGATTTTGGCCGGACGGGCGGCTACTTGCGTCACTGCCTCGAGCGCGAAGTGCGCGTCACTGCGGAGCGCCAGCAGATGATTGAGGGTGCGCGCGATATCCCCACGATGCGCTCGCACGAATACGGCTCGCACATCATCGAGGCAGTGGAGACCAACGTGCCCACCCGCATCAACGGCAACATTCCCAATCGTGGCCTCATCCCGAGTCTGCCGTATGGTTGCTGTGTGGAAGTGCCGTGTCTGGTGGATGGCAACGGTGTGCAGGGTACCCCCATCACCAATTATCCCGCCCAACTCGCAGGACTTAACCGTACCAACATCAACGTGCAAGAGCTGATTGTGCAGGCAGCGGTGCGTGGTGACCGCGAGGCAGTCTACCATGCAGTCATGCTCGACCCGCTGACTGCGGCGGTATGTACGCTTGACCAGATTCGTGGCATGGTCGATGAATTACTGGTGGCACAGCAACGCTGGCTGCCACAGTTTGCGAGCTAATCGCATGCAGGGTGCAACGATATCACTTGATGGTCTGTGGGAGTTCCGTCGTGACGATGAAACGACGTGGCAGCGGATCGTGGTTCCCGGTAGTTGGGAGCACGTGGTGCTCGATGTGACGTGGTCTGGAATTGGTTGGTACCGTCAGCGCGTGCAAGTCCCATTTGCGTTTGCTGGCAGTGCGGTATGGTTGGTTTTTGCGGCAGTGAGTTATCACTGCCGCGTCTTTGTTGACGATGTCGAAGTCACGAGTCATACCGGGATGTGGGATGCATTCGCATGTGACATTACCACGCATGTGACCCCAGGTGCCACGCTGACAGTCATGGTGGCAGTAGAAAAGCCTGCGTCGTTGACTGCGGGACCAGATTCGCCGGCAGTGGCTGGCACCTTTCCACTGCGGAGCACGTTGAGTGGATTTTTGCCGTATGTGTGGGGGCATGCGTTTGGTGGGATCTGGCAGCATGTGTCGCTGGTGGCCACGAGTGCCATCCACATCACCGATGCATGTATTGTCGGCAGTGCTGATGGCACCACACATCTCAGCGTACGCACGAGTGCTGTCACAAGTGGAGTATGGCGTATTGAAGATGCACGCGGGCATGTATGTGCATCCGGGACATTCGACGATACGATGCGGTATGAGGCGACAGTGCTGGTCGCCGATATACAGCCATGGTCGCCGCATGCCCCGGTACTGTATACGCTCACCATTGCCTTGGCGCAGGGAGCCATACACCGCGTCCGCTTCGGCTTTCGCACGCTGAAGGTGCGTGGGACACAACTATGGCTCAACGATGCGCCGTGCTATCTGCGTATGGTGCTTTCATGGGGGTGGTATCCCGATCGTTACACACCGACACCAAGCCCCACACAGATTCGCGAGGATTTTGCGCGCCTGCAGGCCATGGGGTACAACGGTGTCAAGGTGTGTCTATGGGTGCCGCCCGTAGAATATCTCGATATCGCCGATGAAATGGGCATGCTCATCTGGATCGAATTGCCGATGTGGTTGCCACAGCCCGGTGATGCGTATGCGACGCAGACCACCCGCGAATATACGGCAATCGTGACGCAAGTGCGTCACCATGCCAGTGTCCTCATCTACACCATCGGGTGTGAGCTCAACCGCCGAGTGCGTGGTGAGTTGCTCCAGGCACTCTACGATTTGGTCAAAACACTCGCTCCAGGCACACTCGTACGCGACAACAGTGGCTCTGGTGAGGCGTACGGTGGCTTGGTCGATGAGCATGCTGATTTCCATGACTATCATTTCTACAGTGAAGCACAGTTCTTTCCGTTGATGGTCGAACGGTTTTTGCCACACTGGCGGCCCACCCAGCCGTGGTTATTTGGTGAATATGCAGACTACGACACGGTACGACTCCCATACGATGGGAGTGCACCAGATACCCCGTGGTGGGCAAGTACGATACCAGATCGCAATCCGCAGGGGGCACGTTGGCAAATGGACGTGGCGTGGCATGCCCAACGTGCCCAACGCCAAGGGATTACCGAATGGTTGCCGGCATGGCAAGCCTTGTCATATGCGCATGGAGCACTACTCAGGCAAATCATCCTTGAGCAGACGCGTCTCTACCCCCATGTGTCGGGGTATGTGGTCACAGGTGAGCGTGATACGCCGATTAGTACGGCGGGTATGCTCGACGATCATGGGATGCCCAAGTTTGCGAGTGCGCGTTGGCGTCAGTGGAACGACGACATGGTGGTGCTATTGGGGTGGGATCGCCAGCGTGAATGGCGCCATGGTGGCGATCGTCCCGCCTTTCGTGATACGCATTGCTATCTGGGCGGTACCGTGCTCCACACCCATATTGTGCTGGCGAATCATACGATGCATGCGGGGGTCGCACAGGTCAAATGGGCGTTGACCAACGAGCAACTTGGTACGACGCTGGCACGTGGTGAGGGAAGTGCGCCGACTGCGGTGCATCCGGGAGATGTCCAAGGGCTCCACCCACTCGACATCCAACTCCCGCAGGTGGTCCAACCTGCAGTGGTGCAGCTGGCGGTGCAGGTGGTGCTGTCTGGACAGCGGGTCAACAACAGCTGGGATTTTTATCTGTTTCCCAGTCTGATGTATATGGAATCCACTCCGTTGTGTTGTTATGACCCACGGCATGAGGCACTCCCATTGTCGACGTGGATGCACCATGTGACTGATATGCGGATGGCGACAGGGGTGGTGCTGGCCTTTAGCTGGGATGCTGATGTGGCCACCTATGTGCGTGAGGGTGGGCAGGTGATTTTGGTATGTGCACAGCAGCATCAGCCGGCACCAGTGGTGTTGCAGCCAGCACCGTTTTGGCGTGAAGCGTTGCGCATCGTGACGGCGCACCCGGCGTGGGGGGATTTTCCACATCAAGGGTGGGCAGGGCGGCAATTTGCGAGCATGGCCAGTGATGTGGTGATTGCAGATAATCATCTGCCCTTGTTGCGACGTCTCGATACACGTACAATGGAAGCAGCTGCCTATGCAGTGGAGCTAGAGCTTGGTCGTGGTCGCCTGATGGTAACCACGTTGCGGCTCATGGGTGGATTAGGGAATCAGCCACGTGGTGTGGCTATGAATCCAGCGGCACAGTACATGGTGACGCAATGGGTACGATATCTTGCTCAATAATGAGGTGCGCTGTCAGCAGCGTGGCTGTACTACGAGTATAATGGAGGTGGCATGCGTTGTCCATATTGCATGTATGCAGAAAGCGATGTGGTTGATACACGCAAGTTCAACGACGGCAACGCTATTCGGCGCCGGCGGCGATGTACACAGTGTGGCAAACGCTTTACCACGTACGAACGCATTGAGACGGTCAGTATCACCGTGGTCAAGAAAAACGGTGAGCGTGAGCCGTACGATCGTGACAAATTGATTCGTGGAATCATGACTGCGTGTTATCGTCGCCCTGTGTCTGCGTTGCGTATCGAGCAACTCATCAACGACATCGAAGCGGAAATTTTGTCAACGTACGAGGCCGAAGTGCCATCTGCAGTGGTCGGTGACATTACCATGCGCCAGTTGCGCACGCTCGACGAGGTGGCATATATTCGTTTTGCATCAGTCTATTTGTCGTTTGCCGATATTGCGCACCTGCGTCAAGCGGTCGACGAACTCCTCCATCGTGAAGGCTCGAAGAAATCTTCGTCACAGACATAGGAATCAAGGATGAATAACGTGCCAGAACCAAAACGTGTTGGCTTGGGAATGCCGGTCAATGAATATCTATCTCAGGGCTTCAAGGCGCTCAACTGGATGTCCGTAGTGCTCTACGGCTTGGGTGCAGGGCTGTTTATGCCGTTTTCGTTGATGCAATCCAACTTGCTCGCCATTGTGGCTGGTGCGGTACCGGTTACCATCGGCTTGCTGTTGGCACGTAGCACCAAGACATTCTATGGATTGCATGGATTTGTGACTGGTCTAATTGCTGCAATTACGAGCACGGTGTTTTTGGGGATTTTGATTTTTGCCTTTGATAATGGCTCATTGGTGCAACAACTTGCCCCAGAAGCCACCACACCCATGAACACGTGGTTGACTGCAAGTGGGTTTATGGCCTTTTCGTTGATTGTGTTTTGTACATTTGGTACGGTGGTCACAGGGCGCATGGAAGAACGCACGCGTGAATTGCAACAACAGACCAAAGATCGTGGTGGGCGCTTGACGAGTCACGGCGCCATCCGCGAGGTCAGTGATGTGCGCGGTTTAGCATTGCCGCAGTTGGGACATTTCGTGAATACTCTGTTCAAGAAAAAAGGGTACGTCTTGAAGGACTACAAGTTTGTCGACAAAGACAAGTATTGTGACTTGTGGTATGAATATCAAGATGCAACATGGTATGTACGCTGTGTGGTGGCTGAAAAGGTGCCCGCTGGTGCCGTCGAAAGTCTACACCAAGAAATGAAACGCATGAATGTCACCAAAGGTGTCGTGGTTGCATCGACTGATTTTGCGGCCACCGCCACCAAAAGTGCCAAAGAGAAGCGCATCGTATTGATTGACGGTGATTTGTTATTTGAAATCACGCGTTAGTCGGCCACAATGAAGGAGTTTGTGCATGCAGATTCGTCTAAATGATCGTGTCGCAGTAGTCACAGGGGGCTCGCGTGGTATTGGCCGTGCCATTTCGTTGAGCTTGGCGAGTACGGGGGCGACGGTGGTTGTCAATTACCGTGGCAACCAGGCTGCCGCTGATGAGACAGTGGCAGCGATTCATGCAGCTGGTGGGACTGCGGTTGCCATTCAAGCCGATGTGGCGAATGGTGAGGATGTGGAGCGCTTGTTCAAGGATGTCATGGACCGCTATGGGCGGGTTGATGTGCTCGTCAACAACGCCGGCATCACTCGTGACACGCTGATGCTTCGCATGAAAGACGAAGACTGGGATGCCGTGATGGATACCAATCTCCGTGGACTCTTTCTGTGTACACGGGCTGTGATGCGTCCCATGACCCGCGCCCGCTGGGGCCGCATCATCAATATCACCTCAGTGGTTGGATTGATGGGGAATGCGGGACAGGCGAATTATGCGGCTGCCAAAGCAGGCATTATCGGATTTACCAAATCTGTGGCACGAGAAATCGGCTCACGCACGATTACCGTGAATGCGGTGGCGCCGGGCTTCATTGATACCGAGCTTACGGCGGTTCTTGGTGCAGAAACGCGTGAAGCACTCATCAAGCAGATTCCACTTGGACGCCTCGGTACCCCCGAAGATGTCGCCGGCTTGGTGACTTTTCTGGCGTCCGAACAGGCTTCTTATATTACCGGTCAGACGTTTAACAGCGATGGCGGCATGGTGATGCAGTAACACCCGCATGTGGGGGACGATTGATTTGGTGGGAGTAGTGGGGTTTCATCCCCACTGCTCCCACTCCTTTTAAAATCCGATTTTGATAATGGTGCGACCGGTTTTGTCTTGGAAAAAGCCTACCCCGTCTTGGATGAGCCCCACATAGAAGCCCATCTTGGTCTCTTGTTGCAGGATGCGCACACGCCCAACGATTTCACATTCTTCGCCGGGTAAAAATTCATCCTCGACATAGGGAATTTTCCACTCTGCTGGTGGGCGTGGGGTGATTGCCCAGCGATACGGGTAGCGCTTGGATGCGCCACCCGAATTGGCATCCCAGTCGACGCCAATACGCCAGAAACCACCCGACTTGGCGGTGTACTTCCCATCAGCAATCGAGGAAAACACTTCATTGGTGGTATATTCATACCCCGATGCTGGTCCATAGGTGCGTATGGGCACTGTACCCGTGTTTTTGATGCGCATTGTCACCGTAATCACATCACCGAGTTCGATCTGTTGCGGAGCCATGTAACTATACGTAATCAGTGCTTGGGGTTGACCACTTGCCTCAATTGTGATTCGGTCACTTTTTTGGACAATGTTGCCATATAAATCCTGGGCACGAATCGTGTAGGTGTAGACCCCGTTGTCGAGAATCAGTCCATCGGTGGTTTTGCCGTTCCAGACTTGACGATGCACGGCGGGTGTGGTGAGCTCGCCAGTGATAAACGGCAAGGTGCGCCCATCGGGTGTTGCAATGGTAATGTCTACGGTGGCCGTAACGGGGAGCTGATACGTAATCTCGGTGACATCGTCACGCCCATCAGCATTGGGCGAAATAGTGGTGGGGAATGACAAGAGGTTTTCAATCATGGGAGGGGGGGCATCCGCACTCTTGATGGTCAAGGGGACCTGTGCCGAGCTAAGCTCACCTGCCGCAGTTTCTGCGAAGATGCTGACAACATAGTCACCACTTGGCAACGCCCGCTGTTGCCATATCGGGTCGTTGTTGGGGGCGGTGCCGTCGATGCGCATCTGATAGGCATCACTCGATGCTTGGCGTGCGATGCGATCACGAATGGTATAACGGGTGCCGTTGCCATCAACGAGCACGACGGTGACTGACGCACTCTGCCCTACGGTATAGGAGAGGGTGACAGATTCTTCATTGCCACGAGGAGTCAACGTGCGCGCTGACAATGTCACGTTACTGAGGATGGGAGCAGTGCTACACCCAGCTAATAGTACTGCGGCTACAATAGTACATAGACCAAGCACCCAGTGCTTCATGCGTCTTCTCCTTTGGCATCGGGATAACGGCGCGTAAACCACGCCAACGCAATAATCCCGAGTAATACCCCAAACCACAGCGTGCCAAAACGAATCAGCAACGTGGCTGCGGCCGCATCGGCCTGACTCAATGGTACCATCCAGATCAATAATCCGGTAGATGATGCTTCAGAGACACCGAGACCACCAGGCAAAAGCGACACCAAGCCAAACAACGTCGACGCCGCAAAAATGAACGTGGCCTGTTGGACGAGCAACCAGGTTGGTGCAACTCCCAACCCTTCGATGACATAGACGAGTGCAATGCACTCAAAAAACCACGACACGACGCTGATGAGTGTGGCACCACCCAGCATTTTCCAATCGAGCAACGTTTTACTCGACTGATACGCATTGTGCAATGGTGTCGCAAAGCGCGTATGTGCCACCAATCCGAGGAGCTTTTGCACCAGTGAATCAGACTGCAGTACGGCGATACCGATGATGGTAGCACCGACGAGCACCCAAAACAACGGTACAGCCGGTGGATAAAGTGTGAGACCACTTCCCATCAAGAGCAACATGGCGATACCGTCGGTCATGCGCTCGGCAACCACAATAGGCGCTGACACACTGACTGGCGTATGGTTGATGCGTCGGAGCAGATACGATTTGAGTACTTCGCCGACTTTGCCAGGTGTGACAGCCATGACCATGCCTGCAGTAAACAATAGGGCACTGTCAATGCGGCTCACGTTGGTGCCGGCATCAATATGGCGGAGATAGATATCCCATTTGAGCCACCGTAACACGTAGTTGAGCACGGTACAACCGAGAATCGCAGGAATGGTGTGCCAAGCAAAGGTTCGGAAACTTTCGCCTACTTGGCCAATATCACTTGCAATGCCCAAAGCTGCTACCACAATCACGCCGATAAGCAATGATATGGTGATGCGTCGTCGTAGTTGCTGTATCACACCTGCTCCTCTGTACCCTGCTTGTTGCATTATACCCAAACATCCTGTCATGCATACTGATTGATGGCTGATGGAATGGAGTGTGAGTGTTACAATAGCAAGAGAAGTATTCAACAAGGAGTTGTATGTATGGCATTCGCTGGTATTGACGAACTCCAAGGTGCGCTTGCAATGCGCAACTATATCGCTGACCGTCCATTGGCAACAGCCTTGTTTTTGGCACTCAAACTCAACAAACCTCTGTTGCTCGAGGGTGAGGCAGGCGTAGGCAAGACGGAAATCGCCAAAACACTGACGACCATCCTCGGTACTCAACTGATTCGACTCCAGTGCTACGAAGGACTTGACGCTGCCACGGCCATCTATGAATGGAACTACCCGCGGCAACTGCTTCAGATCCGCCTTGCTGAAGCACAAGGCACCAGCCAAGTAGCGAATATCTTTACGCGTGAATTTTTGATTCAGCGTCCACTGCTCCACGCCATCGATGCATCACATACACAGGCACCAGTGTTACTCATCGACGAACTTGATCGCGCCGACGAAGAATTCGAAGCCTTTTTGCTCGAACTCTTGTCGGATTGGCAAATTACTATCCCCGAACTAGGCACCATCAAAGCCAAGTTCCCACCTATTGTGATTATCACGAGTAACCGTACACGTGAGGTCCATGATGCGCTCAAACGACGCTGTCTCTTTCACTGGGTTGATTACCCCACGCTCGACAAAGAACTCACCATCCTGGCTGCACGCATCCCCAATATCAATGCGACGCTGGCACGCCAGATTGTGGTGTTTGTGCAAGAGTTGCGCCGCCTTGACCTCTTCAAAATTCCAGGGGTGGCCGAGACCATTGACTGGGCTAATGCCTTGGTGGCACTGAATACTACGGCACTGACACTCGAGACAGTCGACGACACCTTGGGTGCCATCCTCAAGTACCAAGACGATTTGCAACAAGTCAAAGGTGAAGCAGTCAAAGCCATTCTGGCGCGGGTCAACAACCTATGACCAGCCCTGGGCATATCAGTGAGCATATTGTTGGCTTTGTGCATCTACTCCGCAGTATGGGGATACGTGTCGGTAGTGGCCAGCTGATTGATCTGGCACGTGCCTTGACATTTGTGTCGCTGACCGAGCGTGAAACACTGCGTGATGCGGCGCGTTGCTCATTGATTACGCGCCACGAAGACTTGCCACTCTTTGAAGCCGCCTTTGCCTTCTACTTTCGCCCGATTTCAGGTTTTGACCCGGCGCAACTCGCTATCCCTGTGGTGCGCATCCCACAGCGCCCATTGCGCATCCCACGGCAAAAGCCGCCCGCATCACCAGATGCAGGTGCCGAAGACGAGCAAGAAAACCAAGAAGAGAAAGTCGGTGTCACGTTGGCCTACAGCGCCAGCGAGACCCTGCGTACGCGAGATTTTGGGAGTTTTAGTTACGACGAAGTGCAACAGGCCAAAACGATGATGCGCCACATGCACTGGCGCCCCGCCTTGCGGCGCACGCGTCGTACCCAGCGTACGCGTCAGCGTGGGCGCGTTGATTTGCGGCGCGTGATGCGTGAGAGTCTCCGTTTTGGCGGTGAAACGCTCAAACTGGCGTACCGCCGCCAACGCATGCGTCGCCGCCCCCTGGTGGTGTTGTGCGACATCAGCGGCTCGATGGATCGCTATAGCCGCATGCTCTTGCAGTTTGTGCATACATTGGCCGATGGGGTGGGGAATGTGGAATCATTTGTCTTTGGTACACGTCTGACGCGCGTGACCCGGCTGCTCCGCTCCAAAGATGTGGATGATGCCGTCGCACTGGTGAGCAAACAAGTGCTGGACTGGTCAGGTGGCACACGCATCGGTACCACCATTCGTGAATTCAACGTGCGCTGGTCGCGGCGCGTCATGTCGCGCGGGCCAGTGGTGCTGATTATCAGCGATGGCTGGGATCGAGGTGACCCCAGCCTATTATCCAAAGAAATGGCGCGCCTGCAACGTTCATGCCACCGGCTGATTTGGCTCAATCCATTGCTGGGCAATGCACGTTATCAGCCGTTGACACAAGGCATGCAGGCTGCACTGCCATATATTGATGATTTTATGCCTGTGCATAATTTGCTCAGCATCGAGCAGCTGGGCAAAACACTTGCGACGGTGGGTGACACCAAACGCCAGCGCAAACAGCGTTTGTCACTCCCCAACAAAAGCTAACCCCGCTGCATGTAGTGCCATAGCCAGCGTGGCGAGGGCGTTGGCTCCGATGCCGTGCCATTGCGCCACCACGATACGCTGATACTGACACAGGTCGGCGAGTGTGTGGCAGTGGTGGGCGATGAGGGCACGCCGAGCTGGTGCGGCGAGCCCGAGTGCCTGCCAATACGCATCAGCCATCGATTGCTGCGCCTGATTCGTATTCGTCGTCTGTTGTGCTGACTGCGGGGGTGGGGGTGCGCATGTCGCTGATGCGCCCCATCACACCAAAGGCAATGGCGACTGATTGCCCGACCAAAAGTGCAAAAATCAGCGTGCCGAGGCCGATTTTTCCGCCCATCAAAAAACCAGCGGTACAGACGGTAACTTCAATGGCAGTGGTAATACGCCCTACGCGCACGCCGGTGATACGGTGGAGGGCGGCCATCACGCCTTGGCGCGGGCCCGCACCAAGGCCACAGGTGATATAGAGTGCAGAGCCAAGCCCGATAAAGGCGATACCGATTAAAATATACAGCACACTGAATGCGTATGCAGTGCTATCGAGGAGTGGGATAAACGATCGCCCGATACCCATGGCCCATGCCACAACAATCGTGTTGGCGATTGGTCCGATACCAAATCGTTCGCCGAGTGGAATCCACAACAAACAGACCGCACAACTGACATAAAATGTGGCCCACTCGAGTGAAATACCCGCGAGATTGGCGATACCTGATGCAAAGACAGCCCACGGTGAGTTCCCCTGATTGGACTGGACAAAGAAGGCTTCGCCGACACCAAACAAAAAGAGTCCGCCGATCAGGAGTGCAAGCCGAGGTACGGCAAAATCCCAGCGAGACGAAGCAGTCCACCACGTATGTGGTATGGTACGCGACGGGGCAAAAAACTGGCGCATAGAGTGGTTCCCTTGTCATGATGTGCGTGTATTGTAGCACTCACTACATCAGGCATGTGTCCACCTAGGTAGTACTGAATGGTGGTGTCAGGCGTTTGATGAGCACCATGGTGACGTCATCGTAGATGCGCCCATCGCTAAAGGACGCCACATCATCAGCAATGGCTTCGATGATGGCACCAGTATGCAGGTGTCGATTGTGTTGTAAGGTGGAGACGAGGCGTTTTGTGCCGTATTGCTCGTTGTATTGGTCAAATGATTCGGTGACACCATCGGTATAGCAGGTGAGCACCGCTCCCGCCTGGATGGTGACTTCTTGGCTGGTCAACGTGATATCTTCGATGACCCCAAGGGCAATGCCTGGTGTGCTCAGCTCGTGGTATGTGCCATCTGCCTGCATCAAAATCGGCGGGTTGTGCCCTGCGCACGTGTAGCGTAACACTCCGGTGGTCGGGTTCAGGATGCCATAAAATGCGGTGACAAACATACCAGACTCCGAATCACGGGTAATCCAGCGGTTGGCACGCATCAACGCCATTGCAGGATCGGTGCCATCGAGCGATGCGGCCCGCACGAGGCTGCGTGAGAGCGCCATAAACAAGGCCGCAGCCATCCCTTTGTCGCTGACATCAGCAATCACAAAACCAAACAGCTGCTGGCGATCAGGACCTTTGAGTGGCCAGTAATCATAAAAATCACCACCGATTACCCGTGCAGCCCGCCAATGTGCCATGACATCCCACCCCGACAAGATAGGAGCCCGTGACGGTAAGAGTGATGTTTGGATTTCACGAGCTACGCGGAGCTCTTCTTCGAGGCGTGCTGCGTGGTCAGCCTCTTGTTCGAGGAGCGCGTTTTCGATGGCGGTACCGATTTGTCCGGCTAGCCCACTAAAGAGTTTTTGTTCGCGTTCACCGTAGTTGCGTTCGGGGATGTCGTAATCAGCGAGCAGAATTCCAGGCACACTACTTCGCCCACGCGCCACGAGAATGAGCACATGTTTACCATAAAACGGTGCAAGCGCCTGACCAAATGTATCGGGCAACGCACTCAGCATCACGTTGTGGTGCAAGAGGTCGGTATGCGGCATGATATCTGCGGGAAACGGTGTGCCAATCAGAGGATCCTCTTCGAACGGTGCGAGTCCTGCTGCTGCAGCCGCCACATAGGCATTGCGTTTGGGGTCCCACGACATGTAGACACACCGGCGGCAGTCGAGTAGGCGCAGGGGGAGTTTGACTGCGGTATTCAACAGTGCACCGAGTGTATCGGCGCGACTCAGTTCTTCGGCGGACTGTAGGAGCACGTTGAGGCGCCACGCTTCTTCGCGTTGGGCGCCAAAGGCACGCGCCCGTTCGAGGGCGAGTGATACCTGGTCAGCGAGGGTTTGGATGACAAAGACATCGGTGGCGTGGAATCGCCATACTTCGCTACTTTGGATGTCGAGCACACCGATAAGTTTGTCACCAAAGCGCATCGGCACAGCCAATTCACTGCGGGTGTGCGGGTCATCTTCGACGTAGCGCGGATCATTCTGCACATCGTTGACGAGCACGGTCTGGCCGGTGCGTGCAACCTCGGCGATAATCCCCGTTCCCGACGTGGTAATCAGGTCACGCATGAACTCAGCTCCGTCGACGTCGGCCGTACTCGCACGAAAGTGCAGGACCCCCGTCTCATCGATGGTAATGCAGTGGATGGGGTGATAGCCGAAGTGCTCGCGGATGAGGCGCATGACTTCGGGGAGCACTTCGTCGGGTTCAAGCAACGCCGACAAGTGTTGACTGACGTCTTGGATGGCTTGAAGCTGGATAGCCCGCTCACGCGCATCATTGAAGATGCGCGCCTTGGTGATAGCCATGGCTGCTTGGTCTGCAATTTGGCTGAGTCGGCGTAAATCGGTGTGCGAAAAGGCATTGACACGGTAACTTTGTACCGAAATACTCCCGATTACGGTGTCGCCGTTGATGAGTGGCACGTAGATACCTGCCCGTGGTGGATTGGTACTCTGATAGCGTGGTCGTGCTGGCAACCGATCCATTTCGGCAGTGAAATCAGAGATGAGTAGCGACTGCCCTGTTTGCCGCATCCAGCCGATTAACCCATCACCCGAGGGCAAGTCGACGGTGAGCGGCGGCAACCGTTTGTTGTCTTGGACACGCACTTTCAGTGTATATCGGTCACTATCTGGTTGGAAAATTCCCAAGTGGAACGAGGATGTATCGATGACATTGCCCGCTTCGCGGTAGATGAGTTCACATAATGCGTCGACATCGAGGTCGGCACGAATAATCGCACGACTGGTGGCATTCATCAGCGTCAAGTCATTGGTAATAGTGCGTTGGTTGCGTAGATTTGCACTCACCTGCATGACCACGGCACTGGTGGCCACGAGGGCGCCAGCACCGAGCAACGCATACCACCCACCGAGATCGCGATAGACAGCTGCCCCCAACAAGGCTACTGGCAGGGGAATGATTTCGGCAATGATGACGGATACGAATACTGCATGCACCCATGGCCAGACGGCGTTTGCACCATGATCGAGACGAATGCGCATCCAACGGTTGAGCATGATCCACAGCGGGTACGTTGCAATTTGTAGGGCAACACCGAGTGGGGTAGCCATACTTGCAGCAATCCATGCACCAATGTAGACGGCCAAGATACGCACACCGGCACGGTTAAGCGGGCGTACCAGCATGGTGTACCACGACACTGGACGATTATCGATGAATGGTAGTGCCATGCTCGAGAGGAGCGTGGCACTACCCACTACCAGTGCGCCAACGGTCGGCCCACATGCCAATGTGATACTCAGGATGACTACACCCGTCAGGGTGTGCGGGTCGGCTGGTGGCACACGGAAACCGACACTCTCGATGAGGAGTGCTGTAGCAATAAAAACGACGACATGGAGGAGTGGTACTGGGAGTGGTGCGAACTGTGTGACCAGCACTCCCCAACCCACCAAGCCGACACTGATACTATAGACGATGAGCCAGTGCTCACGCTTCACGTCAGTACCGCCTGTTATCTATACGAGTGAAAAAGAGAAAACGCTTGAAAGTTTCACGCATCGACACGGGCTCTGAGTGCAATCGTTGCCTCAGACACCGTCCGGTATATTTCAAAGACCTGAGCAAATCCCGTCATCACAAAGACTTCTTCTACGGGGGCTTGTAGCCCACACAATGCCAAAAACCCGTGGTGTTCGTTGAGTTCGCGGCGCACGAGCAGCAATGCCCGCAATCCGCTACTACTCATGAATTCCACTGCACTCAAATCGATGACGACGACCCGCGCACCTGCGGCTACTGCGGCCATAACTGGTGCAAGTGCGGTGCTCGCGTTACGTGCATCGAGCCGACCTGCAACCACAAAACTCTGCACATCGGCGACATTGGGTTGTGCAAAGCGCTTGCGCATTTCAAGTGTGTTACAACGTGTGCCAAATGTAAATTTGACCACATCCATGAGTTTGTTCATTAGGTAGATACCCAAACCACCTGCTTGACGATCCTCGAACGGAGAATGGATGTCAGGGGCGGGTACTTGAGTGGGGTCAAAGGGATGACCCTGATCAATCAAGGTAAAGACCAATTCACCATCATCGATGTGCCATGACAACTCGATGACACCGTCGCTCCGATTCGCATACGCGTGCTGCACAATATTGGTCGCAGCTTCATCGACAGCCAACTGCATGTGCCATGCGTCTCGCTCAGTCATCTTGGCGTGATGCGTGGCGGAATTCACGAATTCGCTGATAAGCACCAGCGAGTCAAGTTGTGCTGGGACGGTGAGTTCACCACGTGACATCGCCCGACTTCTCCGTTGTCTAGTACCTAAAACGAACCAACAGCCTCGGTGGCGTCAGCGTAAATATCAAACAACTTGGTGAATCCGGTCAAGTCAAAGACTTCACGGATGCGACTAGGCAAGCCGGCAAGGCGCACATCGCCACCCTCGAGATCGGTGAGCTTCCAGTCACGCGCCTTTTTGCGCGCTTCGATGAGAATGCGCAACCCGGGGCTGGCCACATACTCCAAACTGCTGAAGTCGAGTACAATCCGATAACGACCATTCGCAAAAAGCTCTTCGATTTTTTCCTTGAGTGCTGGGGCATGCATCGCATCGAGTCGACCACTTACCACCAACAGGTCTGCACGATTCATGCGCTTGTGAGTAATTTCCATGGCGCATCCTCCTCTTTTACACAGAGATATTCCTCTATGCACATCTGCCACATTATAGCATGATTTTCGCAGGAATAGGGCGGTAATGGTGCGATGTGCTCACAACAGTGCCTAAAACGAAGTATACTGGTGACTGGTGATAGTCATACACAGATGGTGATTTGAATGCAGTATGTCATGCGTGTAGTCGGTGTGTTGCTTGCAGTGGTGTTGAGTGCCTGTACCTTGCCTGGCGCAGCACCAGCGAGTGCACTCACCCCCGTGTTTGCGTTTACGGAAACGGTCGTGGGGCCGAATCGACTCCCCATCGGCATTATCAAGGATGGATCGCCTGTGAACGATCCCAATGCACAAATCACGTTGCGTTTTTATCAGCTCGATGTCGATGCCAAGACTGCCGTCGGCGAAGCATCTGCAACCTACTATGGCCAGGGTTTGCCGGCTGCAGTGTATGTGGCGAATTTCACCTTTCCGAGTGCCGGGAATTGGGGCGTAGAAGTGGTCATGCAACTCTCAGACATGGCTACACCAACCAGCACCAAGCTCCAATTGCCGGTGAGTACGCGCGCTCTTGCCCCTATGGTGGGTGATGTGGCGATTCGGGTCGACACGTTGACGCCACAATCGGTTACTGATATGGCACAACTCGTGTCCACGACTGCACCCGATGTCGCGCTCTACCAAACGAGTCTTGCGACGGCACTCGACCAAGGCCGTCCGATTGCATTGCTCTTTGCGACACCTGGGTTCTGTCGGACGGCAGTATGTGGCCCGAGTCTGGCGGTTTTTGCAGCGCTCCAGCAAGAGTTTGGTGGCACGGTTACATTTATTCACAGTGAAATATACCGCTACCCGTTTGGTGAATCATTTGCCCAACAAAGCGAAATCTTTGCGCAGGCTATGCGTGAAACGCGCAATTTGACAGATGCTGAACGCAAAATCGGTGTTTCTGATGCCTATTATGCGTGGGGACTCCAATCCGAACCGTGGCTGTTTTTAATTAATAGCCAAGGAGTGATTACGGCACGCTTTGAAGGTGGCTTGACGAGCGAAGAATTGACACCCATCATCGCAACACTCAAATAAAACGACACAGGACCACCGTGTAATTACGCACGGTGGTCCTGTGGGTGTACTGCTATAGTGTTTTGCTGACTTCGGTGATGTACGCCTGAAACAAGCGCGTCCAGCGCGGCTCAGTGGTGTGCCAGAGTTCTTCGGGGTGCGACTGAATGCCCACCGCGAAGTTGTCGTTGGTGGATTCGATGACTTCCACGATGCCGTCACTCGCCGTGCCGACGATTCGCATGTTTGGCGCCACATCACGCACCGCCTGGTGGTGCATCGTATTGGTTTGAATCAGCGTTTGGCCGAGGGTCTCAGCGAGCCAGCTCGTTTCATCAACCTGAATGGTATGTGCCAGCACTGTGCCGTCATTTTGTTTGGCCGAGTATTCGTGGTCGAGGGCTCCATCAACTTCGCTGGGGATGTCTTGGTAGAGTGTGCCGCCTAGTGCCACGTTGAGCATCTGGTGTCCACGGCAAATACCGAGGATTGGTTTGCCGTCTTGGGCTGCTTTGCGGGTGAGATAGACTTCACTCGCATCTTGCATCAAGTCGTTTTTGCCCAGCTTGGGGTGTGGTTCATGCCCATAGGCGTGTGGGTGAATATCAACACCACCAGCCAGTAGCAACCCATCGATACGCTCGTACAACGTGTCGAGCATTTCGGTGTCGTGTGATAACGGCAAGAGCAACGGTACGCCACCAGCTTGTTCGATGGCATTGAGATAGCTAAACGAATTCCCGTATGATAAGTCGCCCCACAGTGTTTGTGAATGATGGCATGGAATGCCGATAACTGGTCGTTTGGTCATTGTAGTCCTCGTGTTGTGTGTACGTGCATGCGCTTATTGTAGCGGTGATTGTGGTGTGGCGTCAATGTGATTACTCGTTTTGCGAATGGGCAAATACAGCGACATGGGGGAATCTGGCTGTCCCATAAAGTTTGTATCGTAGTATTCAAAGCGTACACCGTCACATACATAGTATGGTGACACCCGCACCCACTGGGTGTAGATGAGCTCGAACGTTGACACGAGTGTCCCTAATGTACACGGAAACGTCGCATATTCTTGGGTGGGTATATGCCACACATCACACTCCACATCCAAGGTCACGGGGTGATTCACTGCAACACCCGCCAGGTAGTCGAATTGGCGGGTCTCCGGGTCGAAGTGGCGCATCATGCCATAGCTGGTGTCTGGCTCAGTACGAATCGGCGCAAGCACATCCGCATAGGGAATAAACCGTTGCCACAATGCATGAATTTGGGCGTGATGTGCGATGCGTGACTGGTATCCTGCCACGGTAAAGGCGGGACGTGTGATAAATGTTGGTGTGAGTATCATGATCGCGGATTATGACTCATTAGGCACCATCGACCGGCGTCGTTGGGCAAAATGGCGCGCATTGTCGATAAAACGCCCAAACATCCGTTGCCAGCGCGTATCAGCCTGATTGTAGAGCGCTTCGGGGTGGCATTGTACCGCCAACAGGAAGTGTGCTCCTGTGCCTTCCACGGCCTCGATGACACCGTCGTCTGACCACGCCACTGCGCGGATCCCTTGACCAATGGTCCCGAGTGCCTGATGGTGGAGCGAGTTGACTGGCATCGATGTCGTGCCGAGCAGGCGTGCAAGGAGCGAGTCGTCAGCAATCTGCATCGAGTGTGGCATGTGTTCCCAGTCTTCGCGGGTAATGGATTCGCCGTGTGCGAGTGGCCCACCGACTTGATCTGGGATGTCTTGGATCATGGTACCACCCAAGGCAACATTGATGACTTGCAAGCCACGGCAAATCCCGAGTATCGGGAGCTGCTGTTGGATGGCCATGCGTGTCAATGCGATTTCGCTATAGTCGCGGTATGCATCAATGTTGGTCGTCTTAGGATGCATTGGTGCATCATAGAGCACTGGATCGATGTCGCCGCCACCAGGGAGCAACAGCCCATCGAGTTGTGGTATATAGGCCTCTAGAATGTGATGCTGTGCCGCTAGTACCGGCGGCAAGACCAACGGAATGCCGCCTGCGTCGATGACTGCATCGATGTACGAGCGACGGGCACCAACACCCTTGGGTGACCAATGGCTCGTCTCGTAGTGTGCACCGGTAATCCCAATTAATGGTTGGTACATATGAACCTCGTGCTTGCTCTAAATCTACGCACATTATAGTATGAAATAGCACCACATCGAGCGTATTCAGAGTCTTTTTTGATAGCGGGTGCGTTTGTGTATAGTACATATTTAATTCCGTATACATAAATGTCAGCGGGCTGTAATTCAATCGCTATAGCATATGCGTATCGCTGTGAGTAGAATAAGAGTACTTTGTAGGACAACTACCTGTCCACCGATCTTACACCGTACGCTAGTGGGGTTTATCGTGCAACGCATATTTGCCATTTTGCTGATGCTTGTGCTGCTAACTGGTACAGTTGCCAACCCGCGTTACATACCACAGCTCTATGCTGCGCAACAGACCGTGACTTCACCGAGTACTGGTGTGCTGTATTTCAGCGAAACCGGTCAGTATCTGCATGGCACCTTTCGACAATTTTATGAAGCGAATGGTGGTGTGACGGTGTTTGGCTTGCCACTTACGCCAATTGTGTCAGATGGTGCGTTGCGGGTCCAGTATTTCGAGCGGGCACGATTTGAAGTCCCTGTGGGGCACGATGATGCTGGCGAAGTCATGTTGACTCGTATTGGGGCACACTTTATCAATCAGTTGAGCGATGCCGAGCTAGCACAACAGCCGTTTGCGGGTGTTGATGCTACCGCCAATGATGCGTCGATTCAGTACTTTGCGCCGACCCGCCATACGCTGCGTGGTGCATTCCGCACCTTCTGGGAGCAAAATGGCGCCTTGCCGATTTTGGGATATCCCATGTCAGAGGAGTTTGTCCAACAAATTCAAGGTGAAATGGTGCGGGTGCAGTATTTCGAACGAGTACGTTTAGAGATGCGCTTTACGCGTAATAATCAGACGCGCATCGACATTGGATTGCTGGGTACTGCCCTGTTGCTTGAAACGCCAGAAATGCAGGTGCACACTGCGCCCATGCCAAGCATGGAGCTTGTGGCGAGTGCGACCACATCGTACAAAGGTGCAGGCCAGGCCAAACGGACTAACATTGCACGCGCAGGTGCGATGGTCGATGGTGTGATTATCCCAGCTGGCAGCGAATTCTCGTTCTTGGCGAATAGTAATTTTGTGGATACTGACTTTGTTGAGGGGTACGGGATTATCAACGGCCAACTCACCAAGGTGATTGGTGGTGGTATTTGTCAAGTCTCGACGACCTTGTTTAGGGCGGCCAGTAACGGTGGCTTTGATATTACACGGCGTATCCCCCATACCTATGTGGTGACCACCTACGAAGACATCCTCGGCTTTGATGCCGCAGTGCTTGAACCAGGCGTTGATTTCCGCTTTCGCAATGATAGTGCGAATCTCTTGATGTTGGTGGTGCGCAATAGCCCATCTGCATCGAGAATCACCATGGAATTATGGGGTGTTCCCGATGGGCGGACCGTGCAGTACGATGGCCCATTTGTGACCAACGTAACCAAGCCCGGCAGTGCGATCTGGCAGTACGATGCCACGATTGCACGTGGCACTACGCGGCAACTGGTGGTCGGCCGCGGTGGTATGAACGTCAGCTACATGCGCAAAGTCTTTGCGGCCGATGGTAATCTGCTCCACGATGATACCTTTCTTACTAAGTATGCGCCGTGGTACGACTATGTGCTGTATGGTCCCGGGGTAGTCCCACCTGCTGGGGTGCGTCTGCGCTAGTACCTGCTGGGATGTGATACTACATGAGTCGTTATTAATCTATCTCGTGAAACATTTCGCAAACGCTATGGTATGCTGATACCATGGCGTTTTTTGTGTGGGTAACGAGAGGCAATACGATGACAATTGTGTCACTCTGTGATGTGCATAAATGGTATGACGAGGGGAGTACGCGCCGCCACGTGTTGCATGGAGTCGACATGCAAATCGCCCCTGGTGAACGCGTAGCATTAGTGGGGAAGAGTGGATCAGGCAAAAGCTCACTCCTCAACATTATTAGTGGCATCGACTATGCTGATGCTGGTACAGTGGTCATCGGGGGCAAAGATATCAATGCTATGACTGAGGTGGCACGCACACAATTTCGGCGTGCACATATCGGCTTTGTCTTTCAGTTCTTCAACTTGGTGCCGACCTTGACGGTGCTCGAAAATGTACTCCTCCCTCTTGAGCTCAATGGAATTACTGGTGCAGTTGCACAGCACCGCGCAGAAGCCATGTTGGATCGTGTCGGTCTGCTGGCACGAGCGCACACGGCGCCGGACCGTCTGTCTGGTGGTGAACAGCAGCGTGTCGCAGTTGCACGAGCGCTGGTACATGACCCGCTATTGGTGTTGGCAGACGAGCCGACAGGGAATCTCGACAGTGATACGGGTGAGCACGTGTTGCACCTGCTGACACAACTGACTGTTGCGACGGGTCGTTCGTTGTTGATGGTGACCCACAGCCGTGAGGTGGCTGCGAGCGCGGATCGTATTGTCCGTATTCATGCAGGACAACTCCATACCGATGTGCAAGTGGAGCCTGCGGTATGATGCGTGTGCTGTGGAAAAGTACATTGCGTTGGCCGCTCCAACGCCCATGGCAGGCGCTTTTGGCGATTATTGGTGTGGCGATGGGGGTGGCAGTGGTGATTGCCATCGATATCGCCAACGACAGTGCGCGCCGCGCCTTTCTGCTCTCGACTTCAACGATTACTGGGCGCGCCACCGATGAGCTCGTTGGTGGCCCCCAGGGTATTCCCGAAGCATTGTTTCGCCAGATACGCGTTGATTTGGGTGTGCGTGAAAGTGCACCCGTGGTGCAGGGGTATGCCACTAGTGTGGTGACGCCGACCCGCACCCTGCAAATCCTCGGTATTGACCCGTTTAGCGAAGCTCCTTTTCGTCCCGAGTTGACCCCGGGAGGGAGTGCGGTGGGGAGTACGCTGGCACAGCTCATTCAGACCCCAAATGCTGTCTTGATGAGTCAGCATACGGCAGATGCACTCGGAGTGACGCTCGGGCAATCATTTGTAGTCAATATTGCGGGGCGTACCCAGCAGATGACGTTGGTGGGGATGCTAGTCACCGCAGATCGCACTACCCAGCAAGCGCTCGACGATCTGCTAATTGCTGATATTGCGGTGGCGCAGGTCTGGTTGGACAAAATCGGTATGCTTGATCGCATTGATTTGATTATTCCTGATACTGTGGTGGGAAGCGCATTGCGCCAACAGATTACTGCGACGTTGCCTGCCGGCGTGCGCATGACCACTCCTGCACAACGTGCCCAAAGCATCACGGAAATGACTGCATCGTTTGAAATAAATCTCAACGCGCTCAGCTTATTGGCGCTCGTGGTGGGCATGTTTCTTATCTACAATACGATGACGTTTGCCGTGGTACAGCGGCGCCCTCTGATTGGCACATTGCGCTGTCTCGGCGTATCACGTGGCGAAATCGCCCGTTTGATGATGGTCGAGGGCGGGGTCATTGCGGTAGTGGGGACACTCGTCGGGTTAGCGTTGGGTATTGGTCTGGCTCACCTGCTCATCGGATTGGTTGCGCGTACCATCAATGATATTTACTTTGCGGTATCAGTGAGCACAATTACGCTGACTGCATTCCCACTCATCAAAGGGGTGGTGCTCGGGTTAGGCGCATCGGTGGTAGCATTGGCCATCCCCACCTGGGAAGCAGCACGCACGCCACCGCGTACCGTGTTGCGTCGCTCATCGTACGAAGAGCAGACGGTGCGGATTGTGCCATGGTTGGCTGGCATTGGCATGTGTTTGATGGCGCTTGGTGGCATCATCATGTGGCTCATTCCTGCCATCTATGCCAGCTATGTAGGCTTGTTGGCGTTGACGCTGGGTGCTGCTATGGTTACTCCGCAGGTGACCGTCTGGCTGATGCAGCTGGTGCGTCCCCTGGCAACACGCTGGTTTGGCTTGGTGGCCGGTATGGCCGTGCGTGACGTGGTCACATCGTTGAGTCGTACAGCGGTTGCTATTGCCGCTTTGATGATTGCAGTAGCGGTGACCATTGCGGTCGGGGTGATGGTGGCGAGTTTCCGCGTGACGGTGGTAGAC
>JBKCGB010000207.1:0-17856 GCA_046303375.1 Roseiflexaceae bacterium | reverse complement strand
TTCAATGGGTTATCACACCAAGAAATCGCCGAACACCTCGATCGCCCTCTTGGCACCATCAAGACGCGTGTGCGTCTCGGTCTACAAAAACTTGGCACACTGCTTGCGTTTTCGGGGATGCAATCGAGCGACTAATACGTACACCTCATCCACACACGACACGCGGCGCATGTGCGCCGCGTGTCGTGTGTGGTACATACTCTCTTTATTTGTTCAAAAGCGGTGCAAAAGCCGCATCAAGTGGCGGTCGTGCCCCAAACCGCCCCACCACCCAGCTCCCCACGTTGTTGGCCAGATGTGCAGCCCCCGCGATATCGCCGGTACGCACATAGTGCGCCAGGAATCCCGCATTAAATGAATCACCAGCTCCCGTGGCGTCAACCACGGCCACCTCCGTAGTGGAATGATGCTGTGCATAGCCGTGGGCACTCACATAACACCCATCTTTGTCGAGTTTGAGCACAACCACTGCATCACGAAACCGTTTGCGCAAGGCGTGTGCAATTGCCGCCGGCTCGCGCTCACCAGTAAGCACCATACCTTCGTCACGGTTGGGTAAGATAATATCAATGGGCAACTCGGCCACAATCGCATCAAATGTGTCACGCCCCATTTCGCGGATCATCTGGTACGATGCCGGGTCAAATGATACCGTTGCACCACCCGCTTTTGCAACTTTGGCAGCCTGGATGGCTGCTGCCCGTGGTGGATCGGTAAACAACGACCACGCCGTAATATGCACATGTGCTGCGCGTGCGATTGCGGCTACTGGTAAATCCGCTGGTTGCAAATGAAAATCAGCCCCTTGGTTGGTAATCATGCTGCGTTGCCCGGCACGGTCAATCATCACCACAATCACGCCCGTGTCGTATTGATTCCGAATAATGTGTCCCTCGACTCCTTCACGAGTGAGATCAGCCACAATTAAATCACCAAATACATCGGCGCCCACTGCACCCACAAAGGCTGCTGGCGCACCGAGTCGCGCCACCCATGCCGCCACATTGGCGGCCGATCCCCCGGGCGCCAATGCAATCCGCCCCGTGGTATCACCACCTGGGAGCAGCATCGAGTCGGGTTGTGCGAGCACATCCCAGACCAGATCACCCACCGCCATTATTGCCCCTGCACGCATCGATATCACCACCCCTCATAATTGCTACGCCGCGACGATGTCGCGGCGTAATTCGTGTGCATATGAGTATAGCATTTGTGGCTGATTCGCTTAATCGCCTGTCATTTGCACCGTTGGTGTAACAGCAACCTGACTCTGTGCAGTCACCACACGTAGCACCAGAATCACCACAACTGCCGCCCCAGCAACAAACAGTGTACCAGCATGGTATGGTGCAGTCACATGCACCACATCCGACAGCATGCCAGCCAACAAGGGACCAGCAACGGTTACCAGTGACGTCAATGCTTGACTACCACCTAAGGTGACACCCTGTGAGCGCTCATCGACTCGCCGTGAAATCAAGCTGGTGAGTGACGGCGTCGCCATGCCACTACCAATGCCGAGAATCAAAATTGCCGGGTATAACCATGCACCAGTAGGAGCAAGCGCCAGCCCCTCAAAACCCACAGCCATCACGACTAATCCCACCATGGCCAACCGTGCTTCACCGAATTTGGGCACCAGTATGCGCAACAGAAACCCTTGCATGATGACGGCAACTACGCCCACAGCCACAAACACAAATGCGTTGTCAACCGCCGTAAATCCAAAGCGCCGATCACTATATACCGCAAAGTTGCTCTGCATCCCCGAAAATGCCAGATTAACCAACACCACACCCAAGAGCAGGTTGCGAATGCTGTCATTGGCTAACACCGATTTGATGCGCACCAACGGGTTACTGGCACTCACCTGCGTGCTGCGCTTTGAGACATCGAGCGACTCGGGCAACGCAAAATACCCAAACGTGACATTGGCAAAGGCCAACCCCGCAGCGACAAATACAGGTACTGCCAAACCGTATGTGCTCAGCCAACCACCAAGTGCTGGTCCAAGCATGAATCCCAATCCGAATGCGGCACCAAGCATCCCCAATCCACGTGCGCGGTTTTCGGGGGTCGTGATGTCTGCAATATAGGCCTGTGCTGCACTGATATTGGCGCCTGTTATGCCATCGATAATACGTGAGGCAAACAACGCAGTGAGCATCAACCACGGACTGATTGGAAAGAGCTGGTCAGATAGTCCGAAGATAATGTACCCGATTCCCGTACCCAGTAGGCTCCCCAACAACACCGGTCGCCGACCGTATCGGTCCGACAGACTGCCTAACCATGGCGCACACAAAAACTGCATCAGCGCATAGACTGCCGATAATGCACCGACAAGTAATGCCCGATTCGCAATCAACCATGGGTCACCCGATGACTCGAGGATTTTGACATAGTATGGCAACACTGGAATCACAATCCCGATTCCTAGTAAATCAATCAGCACCGTGAAAAAAATAAATACCATCGGTGAGCGTGCACGCATCTCCAACACTCCTTCATACTGACCAGTAGGTAAGTTACACCCATCATACATCAAACATCATGGGTTTGTCAATATTTTGAACATTTTTTGCACATCATTTGCATATATTGAGATCTGGTTATTGAGCAACATTTGCCACATATGCACTGAAACAGCAGCCAGCAGAGGAACTCGCACAAAAAAATTGACGATGCACTTTTCGGGTGGTATACTGTTACGACGTATTGCCTTTCACAGGGCGGAGCGTCTGTTTGTACAAATAACCAAAGCAGAAGGGGTGCTATCATAACCGACCGATTGCGATTCAACAACCGGATTCGTGCGCGTGAAGTTCGTCTCATCGACGAGGAAGGCACGCAGGTAGGCATTGTAGCGATTCGTGATGCACAGCAAATGGCAGATGAGCGTGGGTTCGATCTCGTCGAGGTAGCCCCCAACGCAGTACCGCCTGTATGTCGCATCATGGATTACGGCAAGTTTCGCTACGAGCAATCCAAAAAGGAGCGTGAGGCACGCAAACACCAGAAGCAAGTAGAGCTAAAGGAAGTGCGTCTCAAGCCCAAGACTGACGAGCACGATATTGACGTCAAAGCCAAGCAAGCACGCAAGTTCTTGTTGGCTGGTGACAAAGTCAAATTCACATTACGCTTTCGCGGACGCGAGATTTTCCACCCAGATATTGGGCTGGCAATGCTCGAGGGTATGGCCGAAGATTTACGTGATGTATCCGTTGTTGAGCAAAAACCGCTCATGGAAGGTCGTGTGTTGTCGTTGTTGTTGGCACCCAATGCCAAAGCGCGGCAAACCCCGGCGAAATCCGCCAGTGCTGCACCCAAAAAGCCGGCTACACCGGCACCTGACAGCGCACCAACAGAAACCACAGAGAAGGAATAGTCATGCCCAAGATGAAAACCCACAAGGGTACCGCCAAGCGCTTCACCTTCACCGGCACAGGCAAGCTGGTCAGTGCCATGGGGCGACGCGGTCACTTCCGCCGCCGCAAGGCCACACGTCTCTTACAGAAGCTTGACCGTATGCAAGAAGTGCACAAGTCAACGACTGAACGTGTATTGCGTGGGTTGCCGTACCGCACGAAACACGCCCGCTAACGATTGCCCCTCGGATGCGGTGTGCAGATATATTGACACACTACTGTAAAGAACAGGAACGATAATGGCTCGTGTTAAACGTGGAATGATGGCGCACAAGCGCCACAAAAAACTGCTCAATCAAGCCAAGGGCTATCAGGGTAGCCGCAGTCGTCGCTACGCAGTCGCCAAGCAATCAGTAATGAAGGCGCTATCGTATGCATTCCGTGACCGCCGCGCCCGCAAACGCGACTTCCGCCGCTTGTGGATTGTACGCATCAATGCCGCGGCTCGCATGTGTGGCATGTCGTACAGCCGGCTCATCAATGGGCTGGGCAAGGCTGGCATCCAAGTTGACCGCAAAATGCTTGCTGATTTGGCCGTACACGACATGACTGCTTTCCGTGCCATTGCTGAGAAAGCCGTCGCTACCGCCTAAATGATCACCAGCACCAGCAATATGCATGTGCGCACCATCCGCTCACTCCGCGACGATCGCTCGTTGCGCCGTAGTGAGCGGATGTTTGTGCTTGAGGGTGTACGCCTCGTGGCTGATTTGCTCACAAGCGGTGCCACGCCCGTGCTGGTGCTCTACGACGCCGAACAACTCATGCGCACCAGCGCAGGTCAGCACCTGTTGGCACAGTTGCACACGTTGCCGCACTGTCATGCCGCCAGCACTGCAGTAGTCAATGCGGCCAGCGACACCACCAACCCGCAAGGCGTAGTAGCAGTAGCACGCTGGCCGCACCATGTAACACCACCACACCCACAGCTTGTGGTCATTTGTGACCACATCCAAGACCCAGGTAATCTGGGTACGATTATCCGCAGTGGTGATGCGGTGGGGGTCGATGCCATCTACTGCAGTGTGGGGTGTGTGGATGCGTTTGCACCCAAAACAGTTCGTGCCAGTATGGGCAGCCTGATGCGTGTCCCCGTATACACCGATATGCATTGGGATGCAATTGCCCAGGCGGTTGCACATTGTACGGTCTATGGCGCTGATAGCACACCAACCAGCATCCCCTATACACAGGTTGATTGGTGTGGGGCACGGGCGCTGATTGTGGGCAACGAAGCTCACGGGATGAGTCAGGATGGGCACGCCTTGGCACATGCGCATGTGGCCATCCCGATGCGCTCTGGTATTGAGTCGCTGAATGCGGCCATGGCCACCAGCATCATTTTGTTTGAAGCACACCGCCAACGTCAATCAACGTAATTGCAGGGTAGGACATTTTTCGGTATACTAGAGCACAACAAAGTCAATATGGCGATGACGAAGCGAGTACGGTAGTCACGGCGTCCAGGGAGTGTCGATCAGCGACTGTGAGTCGACACCGCACGAATTACCCGAAGTTCCCTTCTGAGCTGTCTGGCAGAAGTGTCTTATCGACATGCGTAGGTCAGGCCGGTTGCCCGCCGTTACCGGGGTATGAGGGTCACAAGCGTGACCGAACCAGGGTGGTACCACGACCACACATCGTCCCTGACGGTGTGTGGCTTTTTGTTTGAATTGTTGTGAGGGAGGAATACGTGAGTATCATTGACCAGCTCGCCACCATCGAAGCCACGGCCTTGGCCGCCTTGGCCATCATCAGCGATGCAGAGGCACTCGCCGATTGGAAGAGTTCCGTACTGGGGAAACAAGGCAGCATCGCCAAACTCAGCCGAGAGCTGGGTACACTGCCAGCTAGCGACCGGCCCGCTGCCGGGCAACGCTTCAATGCGGTACGGACAGCACTCGATAGTGCGTTTGCTGAACGCGAAGCCATTATTTCCGCATCAGCACTCCAATCCGCATTTGCAAACGAGGCGGTCGACGTCACCATGCCCGGGCGACAGCCGGTGGTCGGTCGCTTGCATCCGAGCACGCGCGTGCTGCGCATGATTACCGACATTTTTGCCGAAATGGGCTTCCAAGTCTGGGAAAGCCCCGAGGTCGAAACCGACACCCTCAACTTCGGCTTACTCAACATCCCCGCAGACCACCCTGCCCGCGACATGTGGGACACGTTTTACATTGATACTCCACCAGGTGCCGAAAAGGTGCTGCTACGCACCCACACGTCGCCTGGACAAATCCATGCCATGCGTGCACACGCCCCCAACCCGGTGCGTGTCATTTTGCCGGGCAAGTGCTACCGCTACGAGCAAGTCACCACCCGCCACGAGATGATGTTCCACCAAGTCGAAGGTCTGGCAGTGGGCAAACACATCACCTTTTCAGATCTCAAGGGCACGCTCATCGGCTTTGCCGAGCGACTCTACGGCGCCGGCACCAAAACCCGCTTCCGTCCCAGCTACTTCCCCTTTACGGAGCCGAGCGTAGAGCTCGACGTCGAATGCTTTCTGTGTAAAGGGAGCGGCTGCCGCGTCTGCAAGCACAGCGGCTGGCTCGAAGTATCGGGCGCAGGCATGGTGCACCCCGATGTGCTCCGCAATGGCGGATATGATCCAGCCGTCTACAGCGGCTTCGCCTTTGGCATGGGGCCTGAGCGTATCACCATGCTCCGGCACGGCATCGACGATATTCGCTGGTTCTTCAGTGGCGATGAACGCTTCTTGCAACAGTTTGTCTAAACCATGCATATCTTGTCAGCCCCACAATCAATGATGCGCTTTGTGCTCGCACTCTGGTGCGTCGGAGCCGTGTGTGTGGCGTTGACCAATCCACTCGGTGAGGCGCCCGACGAGCAAGCCCATTTCGACTATGTGCGCTTCCTCGTGCACACGCACCGTCTCCCAGTGCAGTGTGCATCCCCGTGTATCAGTGATGTACCCGGCGAAGGTCATCAACCACCACTCGCCTATGTGCTCGCCGCACTGGTGACCTGGCCGTTGTTTGACACAGGTGAATGGGTGCCACAAGCGTTGAACCCGCACTTCATCTGGCAGGGTGGTACCGATGCGCAGGCGCTCATCCACGGTACCCGCGAACAGTGGCCGTGGCAGGGTACGTTTTTGGCATGGCGACTCATACGCCTCATCTCACTCCTGTGGGTCATGCTTGGGCTCTGGCTAATATGGCTGAGTGCACGCACACTTACCCCACCAGTGGTTGCACTTGGCGCGGTAGCCGTACTGGCTGCATCTCCACAACTTGCCTTCATTGGAGGGAGTGTCAGCAACGATGGACTGTTGTTTGCACTTGCAGCAGCAGCGACCTACTTGATGATTACTGCAACAGCACTACGGGGCGTCGTCTGGTTGAGCATCGTGATTGCGTTGGCACTCATTACCAAACAAAGTGCCATTGTGCTCCTCCCCATGCTCATCTGGCCACTTTGGCGCATCCACCCGTTCACACAGCGGCTCAAGGGAGCAGCGATTGCCAGTATATTGCTTGTCGGAATCGCCGGTTGGTGGTATGGACGCAACCTGCTCTGGTATGGCGATATATTCGGTTTCACCCTGTTTCGTCAAACCTATCAAAACATGACGCTTGATTTCACCACACTGGCCACATGGCAATCAGCGTGGCAGCAACTGATGCGTTCAGCGTGGGGCGTGTACGGCTGGATGAGCATTACCGCCCCTTCGTGGTGGTATCTCATCACAACCACCATCAGCATCATTGGCATCTGTGGTGTGGGTATCGTGCTGATGACACGACTGCGACACATTCCCGCTCGTTGGTGGGGATTAGCATTCGTCGTCACTATTACGAGTGCATGGCTCGTCATGTTTGCGGCCACAGTCGGTGCAGTTGCATGGCAAACACGCCTCGCCATTCCTGCAATTCCGGCGTGTGCCATTCTCGTAGCTGGTGGTCTCCAATACGGCTTTCGGATCACATACACCACACGTCATGTGCTCATCGCCGTCGTATGTATGGCGCTGTGTCAGCAGTGGATCTGGTGGTACGCCGTGTTGCCACGCTTCCCACTCCACATGCCAGCACCTGCACTCACCGCACAGGCACTGGCCACCCCCACAGAGGCGGTGTTTGCTGCACCCACCGCAGGTGGCGGGATTGCGCTCCTCGATTACACACTCACTGGCACGCTTGCTCCCGCCAGCACCATCGATGTGACGGCACGCTGGCAAGCGCTGAGTCGTGCACCAGTGGCGTGGTCCGTCTTTATCTGGATTGTCAACGAGCAAAAAGTGGTGTTTGTACAACAGACACAACCCCTCTTTCCGATGATTCCGACTACCGCATGGAGTCCTGGTGATCGTGTCTATAGCACGCACCAGTTTGTCATACCCGCTGATTTACCTGCGGGCAACTACGTCATCCAGTTTGGCTTGGTAGATCCACTCACCGATACCCGTGCGCACCGGCGCAGTTATGCTGAAAAGCTGATGGGCGACAGTGTGCGCATTCCGTTTACCATTGTGCGCTAAAGGAGTAACCGATGCGAATTCCTCTTTCTTGGTTGCGTGAATACGTGGATGTCACCATTCCCATTGCCGAACTCGCCGAGCGCCTCACCCGCTCTGGGCTCGAGGTCGACGCCGTGGAGCATATCGGTGTGGCCGAATCCGAGCTCCCATGGGATCGTGCCCTAATCCTGACCTGCAACATTCTCGAAGTCACACAGCACCCCAACGCCGACCGGCTCGTGCTCGCCACGGTCAACTATGGTGGCGACGCGGTGCACACCGTGGTCACTGGTGCACCCAATCTCTATCAATACAAGGGGCTCGGGGTGCTGCCGCATCCGCTCAAGTCGGTCTTTGCCCGTGAGGGAGCCGTCCTCTACGACGGACATGTCGAGGGCAAAGTCAAAGTCAAACTCAAAGGCAAGCCAGTGCGTGGCGTGATGTCTGATGCCATGCTCTGCTCCGAAAAAGAGCTCGGCTTGTCAGAAGAGCACGAAGGCATTCTGATTCTGCCCGAAGATGCACCAATCGGCATCCCGCTGGTTGACTACCTGGGTGACACTATCATCGACATCGACGTGCTCCCCAACATGGCACGCACGCTGTCGCTGGTCGGCATGGCCCGTGAAATCGCCGCACTGACAGGTCAGACCTTGCGCCTGCCCGATCCACAGGTCACTTCAGGTGCCCCCGATGTCAACCAGATTGCCAAGGTGACCATTGACGCTGCCACACTGTGTCCACGTTTCACGGCGACGATGGTGGCCAACGTGACCATCAAGCCGTCACCGTTTTGGATGCAGCGCCGCTTGACCATGGCCGGGATGCGCCCAATCAACAACATCGTCGATATCAGCAATTATGTGATGCTCGAGCTCGGCACCCCCAACCATACCTTTGATGCCGACCACGTGGCACAGCACCACATCGTGGTGCGTACGGCCCATGATGGTGAACAACTCACCACCCTTGACGGGCGCACACACCAACTCCAGTCGACCCACCTACTCGTCTGTGACACGCAACAAGCCTTGAGTGTGGCTGGGGTGATGGGTGGTCAGAGTAGTGAGGTCAGCGACAATACGCGCAATGTGTTTGTGGAAGCCGCTGTATGGGAACCAACCATCATTCGCCAGATGTCTACGGCGTTTAAGTTACGCTCCGAAGCATCCAAACGCTTCGAACGTGGCGTTGACCCCGAAATGCTTGACCTGGCACAACGCCGCTTATGCCAGCTCCTGCACGACTACGCCGATGGGACCGTGCATGCGGGTATGATCGATGTGCGCACCATCCCACCACGCCAGCTCCGGATTGCGCTGACCACACACGAAGTCAATCGTATTCTCGGTCTGGACTTCAGCACCAGCCAAATTGCCACATTACTGGCACCACTCGGGTTCACCTGTACGACCAGCGCACCTGACACGGTGCAAGTGGATGTGCCCAGTTATCGGCGTGATGTCAGCCATACTGCCGATTTGTGCGAAGAACTGGCGCGCATGTTTGGCTACGATAATCTGCCCAGCACCATCATGGCTGACGAGCTCCCAGTGCAACGCACCAACTTGGCCCTGGAACGTGAGCACTTTGTGCGCGACATTCTCACCGGTGCCGGCCTCAACGAAGCTATCACCTACTCGCTCACCAGCCGCGAATCGGCAGCCAAGCTGGAGCCGAGCGAGCTCGACTCTGACGCCTATTTGCGCTTAGCGAACCCGTTGTCGGCAGAACGAGAATTTATGCGCCGTGCCATTCTGCCCACACTGCTCGAAGCCGCCAACGCCAATCTCCGTGAGCGCGGTGTCACTCGACTCTTTGAAGTGGGACGTGTCTACCTGCGCCGCAGCGATCACCTGCTCCCTGCTGAACCGTTGCGCGTCGCCGTCGTCTTCGCAGGACCACACCACGACGCATCATGGCTCGATACCGCGCCCTCACCTGCGGATTTCTTTGACATCAAGGGCATCGTTGAAGTGCTATGTGAACGCCTGCATATCGCCGATGTACGGGTGACTGTCAGCGATATTGCCTCGTTGCAACCAGGGCGTGCCGCACAGCTCATCGTTGGTAGCGGTACGAGCGAAGCTGTCGTTGGCCACTTCGGTGAACTTCACCCCGATGTGCGCGCCCGCTTTGACCTCCCCAACATGCGCATTTGCGTGGCTGAGTTCGATCTCGATACGCTGATTGCCCATACCAACGTACCACGCTATCACAGCATTTCACGGTACCCGGCCAGCTCACAAGATCTGGCGCTGGTGGCACCAACGAACGTCAGTGCCGAAACAATTGCCAACGCCATTCGCAAGTATGCAGGGAGTACGCTGTCACAACTCGAACTCTTTGATGTCTATAGTGGGGCGCAACTCGGCGACGGTATGCGCAGTCTGGCCTATCGCCTCACCTTCCGGAGCAGCGAACGTACGCTTGCTGACGACGAAATTACCAAGCTGCGTGCCAAAATCCTGCGTGGCGTCGAACACGACACCGGCGCCAAAATGCGTAGCTAAACGCGTGTTGCCGGCACAACAGGTGAGTGTACCCACACCTGTTGTGCCGCTCCTGGAGCTGCTATGCCCACATACACCATACGCCAGCTGACTCACGCCGATGGTGAACGTTTTGCCCAACTGGTACAACTGTTTCACACCGTGTTTGAAAACGATCCTGCTATCGTAGCGCCGATGACGCGCTTGCACCAACTCCTCACATCTCCGTTTTTTGTCGTCTTTGCTGTCTTTGCAGATGACCAACTCGTGGGCGGCTGCACGACGTACATCTTGCCAAGCTATACATCAATCAATGCCGAACTCCTCATCTACGACCTGGCCATTCATCCAGATTTCCAACGCCGTGGTCTCGGTACACGCCTGATTCATGCGGTACGCCATTACTGCGCACAGCACCAGATTCCGCTCTTTTTTGTGCTCGCCCATGCCGATGACGAGCCGGCTGTGGAATTCTATCGTGCGAGTGGCGCACACCTCGAATCCGTTGTCAACGCACTCTACCCGCTCACCTAATCCACGCACACTCATCTGTTTTTCATCTGCAGAGTTGACACACAGGCTAAACCTGTTTATACTTTTATCAATAAAGTAAGTTGATAATATTACTTATGTATTATCATACAAGGAGAGTGGCATGGCATATCATTTCGATCGCGGGGCATTACGCTTTGGGCAGATCAGTTTAATTGTAATCATCGGTATCGGATACGTGGCAGGGAATGTCGCATTCATTGCGTTAGCCGCATTCATGCTTGGGAGTGCGCTCTTTGCACCAATGTTTGCACCGCAGTTGCAGCTCTACAAGTTTCTGGTCAGTCGGCGCCTCTTGCAGACCGACATTCACGACGAAGACGCCACACCGCATCGGTTTGCGCAACAAATGGGCTTCGGCATGTTGAGTGGTGCAGTTGTCGCATCCATCATTGGCGTATTCAGTGTGGCATGGATTGCCGCATTAGTGGTTCTCGTATTAGCACTGGTCAATGTAACCACTGGGTTTTGTGCGGGATGCTTTATTCATGCGCAACTCGCCCGGGTACGGAGGTAACGATCATGGAAACACGGCTTTTGGTGTTGTTTGTCATCATCAGTGCCTGTGCGGTTTTTGCGTGGTATATCCGATGGCGGAGCCAGCAGGCGGCGGAGCGTGGTACGGTAATACAGGCTGTAGTGACTGGAAAAGCTGGCATCGTAGCACTCACCACCGACCACTGTGTGCAGTGTGAGCGCCTGCAAAAACCAGCCCTGCAACGCATTCAGCATCAACGTGATGATGTGTCGATTACGTGGCGTACCGTTGATCAAGAGCCAGAATTAGTGAAAACATTGGGGATTTTGACTGTCCCAAGCACGGTGGTACACGATGCGCAGGGCAAGGTCATCAAAGTCAACATGGGGTATACCGACGACACGGTGTTGTTGCAGCAGTTGGCCATCGTATCGGCACCACCGCACTGCTCGTAATCATTGAGCAGGCGTTGATATACAGCAGGAGGCGCGGTGGTACCCGCACCTCCTGCTGACATGTTTATGAGCGCCGACTCGCACGATGGAAAAGGCTCATGGAGTCGACAGAAATTCCGCTATGGATGCGTTGCATGACTTCTGCCAGCTGAGTGGCAATGGACAGCACACGCACATTGGGGTATTTGTGGACATCGGTAATGGGGAGTGAGTCAGTGGTAACGAGCTCGTCAATGGGGCTCGCTTTGAGGCGAGCGAGCGCTTTCCCTGCGAGAATCGGGTGCACCACTGCCGCAGAGACAGCCGCTGCTCCACGTGCAATCAGGAGCTCGGCGGCAGCAATCAGTGACCCACCGGTGGCGACTTCGTCGTCGACCAGAATACAATGGCGGCCAGCCACTTCGCCGATGACGTTAAGTGCTTCGACATGCATCTGAGTATCATCACTTGGTTGAATGTCATGCAGGTGACGTTTTTCGACGATGGCGAGGGGTACGTTGAGCTGCTCAGCAAAGTTGCGTGCGCGCTTGGCAAAGCCCATGTCAGGAGCCACGACGGTCAGATTGTCGATACGGCGCTCTTTGAAATGGCGCACCATCAACGACATCGCACTCAATTCGTCGACTGGTATCGAAAAAAAGCCTTGAATTTGGCCAGCATGCAAATCCATGGTAACGACTTGCTGGGCACCAGCCACTTGGATCATGTCAGCGAGTAGACGTGCGGTAATTGGCACACGTGGCTGGTCACGCTTGTCGGTGCGTCCATAGGCATAAAACGGTAGCACGGCGGTGATTCGCCCCGCCGAAGCGCGGCGGCATGCATCAAGCATAATCATCAGTTCCATGATTCGGTCGCTGAGCGGAGTGGAGAGTGACTGCACCACAAAGACATCTTTGTCGCGCACACTTTCATTGAGGCGTGCAAAAATGTTGTCATTGGGAAATTTGGTGAGCGTAATATCGCCGAGTGTTACCCCTAACCGATCGGCGATGGCATTTGCCAAGGCTGGATTGCCACTCCCGCTAAAGATACGTAGTTCACTATAGCGACTCCCCATTGCGCCCACCTTTGCTATACACGGTGCTGTGGTTTCTTATCTCATTGTAGAATGATTCACCACATGGAGCAACATGCACGTTTTATCCTTTTTTTCCACACACAATACACAGGCTCTCCACGTGATATCACACACGTTATCCCACATTTCCACACGTTATCCACATTTCATCCCACGCAGTGATTGAAGCACTGCGTGGGATGCACATCCTATTTCGGCTTGAACGGATTGATGAGCAACAATATCACTGCTGCAATCCCTGCGATGATCGCAATCCATCCTGAAATATCCATCACACCTCCTGTGGTTTCGCTGGCAATGGCCAGAGTATCAGAACCGCAAATCCGATAATAATGGTCACCACACCCAACCACGCATCGATGACGTTGGTCTGCACAATGGTCGGCGTGCCTAACACAGACCCTTCGTAGCCCACCAAAATACCGGCAAACACATTATTGACCACGTGCATGCCAATTGCTCGCTCAATGCCATTATCGCGCAGGCTGAGCACTGCCGTGCCGACACCGACCAAAAAGTAGTTGAGCGCCATGGGGATTTCACCACCCAGCGCCTTGCTCATTTCAGGGTTACCAAGGTGTGGCGCCATGAACGCAAGGCCCGAAAGGAGCACCAAAAACACGGGTTGCGCCCACAAACGTGCCACCGCCTGCATCAGGTAGCCACGAAAGAACAGCTCTTCACCGGATGCCTGAATCGGAATCAACAACAAAACCAACGGCGCAATCATGATCCATGCACCCGCATCAAACGTCCATGTATATCGCCCAGGATAGATGAGAGACTCAACCACCGTAAACAACACACCCAAACCACCCCATATCGCCATGCTCTGCCACACCAACGGCCAGCGGAAGGTGGTAGTTGAGGTAAGTTGTGTCAACGTGCGCCGATGGACGAGGCGCTGCGCCAACCATACACCTACGAAAAGCATAATAGGACTGAACATGACGAGGGCAAACTGAAGCGGATCTCCCGAACCACCAAATGATCCACTCTCATTAAGTGCAATCAACCCCATAACGGCGCCAATCGCTACGGGAACAGCGCCGAGAATGACATAGCATACCAAAATCACCACCAACCCAACCCACCAACTCCACCACTTGCTGTTCCCTGTCTGGGTGTTATGCAGCCACTCCATGATGTATCCTCCTTGTTATGGAATCATCGACCCAATAAAATATCCCAACACTGCACCACACATGACAAACAGTAATCCGAACCCCAACCGACTGATGCGCACATCAATGCCGGCCAACCGTAATCGATACGCTATCCACGGCAAGCCAGCAAAGATGCTGATTGTGGCAATAACCGTTATCAATAGACCCAGCCCTATGGTAACCGCCAGCACCAGCGTCGTATCGGGTTGTGTCGCCAACCATGGCGACACAATGCGAAACATGAGTATCAGTATCACAACTAACCCCACGCTACCCCACAACGCCGGCTTGGCAAACATACGTGCCGCCCGCTGATACTTAGTCGTTGAATCTGTCGGGCTAAATATCGCCGGTGTCCCTGGTGCCGCCTTAAACAGATGGATCTGCTGCTCTATCGACGTCACATGCTGCCAACCGGCGGCTGCACACATCTCAAAATACTCAGGATCCGGTTTGTCCTGATAATCGATGGCAAACACGACCTGCTCGGGTGGCGCCTGCTCAAGTACTATGAACATGCCACTTATTCTAGACAGGCGCCATCCTTCGGCAGCCCAAGTCGATAAGCGCTGCAAATCGTACTCCTCGGCAAACGCCAATCCCGAACCGATTTCATGACGTGTCAACGGGATTATCTTGTGTGGGGTGCTCATCCCAAATCCTTTCTAGTACCCAAGCATCAATCCAAATAGCGCACCCGTCATGACACTCACACCATCGACGAGTACTTGCGCACGCCGCCGGGACCAACGCAACGCAATCCCATATCGACGCACCTGATACACGAGCCACGGCAGTACCGTATGCCACACCACGACGCTTACCGCGTACATGCTCACCATTCCTATGCCAGCCAGCACCCAACCAAGTATTCCACGATCGACCACCCACAACCACGGCCATAGTAACGTTGAAATCAGCCAGGTCATCACAACCAACACCAAACTGCTAAGCAACGCCATATGTTGCAACTGTTGTTGAGCCCGAACGATTATAGAATTATCGTGTGTACTAAATAGTGGTCGTGTGCCAACAGGCGCCTTGAATAGATGAATCGTATTCGACAGCGATAATACATGCGTCCACCCAGCTACATGACAAAGTGCGTAATATTCATCGTCTGGGGATGTTTGATAGTCCACCGCAAATAGTACCTGCTCTGGTGTGGCACGTTCGAGCACAACACACATACGACGCACTGCAACAACCTGCCACCCTTCAGCCGCCCACTGCGACATGTGCTGCAGATCCTCTTCTACACTGCATGCCAACCCAGCAATCAGCTCAAGTCGGGTGATTGGTATCTGTTTGTGCCAAGATGATTCGTTCATCGCCTAATCACCATCCCTTTATCCAATAACCAACCATAAGAACAGTACGACGGTTAGCAGAGAAGTGACAATCGGTATCGCTGATAACACTACCTGTCCCGGTTCGCGCCACTGACGTATGCGGTACGCCAACCACGGCATGAACATAAAAATCAACAATGTCTGGGCGGCAATCACCCCACCCAATAGACCTATACTCCCCACAATCGCCAACCATGCTGGCTCAAGCTGCTGACTCCATGCACGCCCCCACATAATCACTCCCCACCACACTGCGACGACCACCGCAACACCGGCTATCGCAGAGCGCAGCAATCTTCGCTGTGCTCGCTGATACTTCACGTGTATCTCTGCAGTCGAAAACATTGGCGGCGTGCCGGGTGGCGCTTTAAAAACATGCATCAACTTGTCCATCGATACGACATGCACCCATCCACTGGCCTGGCACAACGCGAAGTACTCCGCATCAGGCTCATACATGTAGTCCACCGTAAATACGACCTGCTCTGGTGATGCTGGCTCAAGAACATAACTCAACCCCCGAAACCCGATTAGCCGCCATCCCTCAGCTGCGAGTTCATGCAGTCTTTGCATCTCACCCGCCTCATCAAATGCAAGTCCTCTACTGGTCTCATATCGTACAGACGGTTTGTTCATCACTCGTATTTCCTTTCAACGCCCGCTTAGCAAACTCAACCATTGCCTGCTTGCGTGCAATCTCGTTGCTGAGTCGCATCCGTCCCTCAGCGGTAATCACGTACACCTTGTTCGTCCCATCAGTCGTACACCGCTCTAGTAATCCGGCATCAACTAGTTGACGCAGTGTGGTGTATAGTGTGGCTGGTCCGATATGCACCGTCTGACTATCTACCTGCATTAGCATCTGCATGACTGCATAGCCGTGATGAGGCTCGATGAGCGCCGCCAATATGTAGAACTGCGAGTCGTTTAATTCCCCATTCGTCAGGGCATCTTTGCGTGGCATTGTCTCTATGCTATCCTTTCCGCAATACTATATCAATAAATGATATAGTACCCAACACAAGTATATCATTTATTGATATAGTGTCAACTACAGATGCACAAAATGAATGATACGATGAGTGTGTGGGTGAGAATCATTAGTGCTGTGCAACGTTATCACGTTTACACAACACACAGACGAGGTGTGCAATGACATTTCTCAAACGCATGTATACGGTTCCCGAGCTCATCCAGCCGCAGATTTTTCCGTTTACGCTACCACTTTTCACACACGGTATTGACCATGAGTTTGGCAGTGATGTAACCATATTTGTAGGTGAAAATGGTGCTGGGAAATCAACAATACTAGAGGCAATTGCGGCCAAATGCGACTTTCATCTGGCTGGAGGAGGACGAAATCAGCGCTATCAGCACCAAGAATCAGCATCGCCATTAGCCCAAGCGCTCCGGCTGGCATGGTTTCCCAAGGTGACCGAAGGATTTTTTCTGCGTGCCGAAAGTTTTTATAATTTTGCTACATACGTCGACGAAGTCGCACGTGATGATGGCAACATGTTGGATGCATATGGAGGGACATCACTGCACCACCAATCACACGGCGAATCATTTTTGAATTTGTTCAAACATCGTTTTAGGCGAGGGCTATTTATTTTGGATGAACCAGAAGCAGCACTTTCGCCACAACGTCAACTTGCATTCATGCGCATCATTCACGAGCTCACCAGATCGGGGAATGCGCAATTCATCATCGCCACACATTCGCCCATGCTCTTGTGCTACCCAGGAGCAGACATCATTAGCGTGGGTGAATCAGCCTTGCAGCGCATCGATTATCGCAATAGCGATCACTACCGCATCACCAGCGATTTCCTAGCGCAACCGCAGCGCTATTTTAAGCAATTGTTTACTGACGAATGAAGGATGTTGACAGCATATGTGTTGTCTCAACACCAAGCCCCCCAAGAAGTCGTTTTCTTGGGGGGCTTGTGATTGGTAGCGGCGAGCGGATTCGAACCACTGACCTTCGGGTTATGAGCCCGACGAGCTGCCACTGCTCCACGCCGCGTCACAACCTAAGTATAGTCTATTTACCGGGCATTACAATGAGAATCAGGTGAGCATATCAGCTGGCTCGTATAATACAACACCCCCATCGAGATTACACTCGATGGGGGTGTTGTGATTGGTAGCGGCGAGCGGATTCGAACCACTGACCTTCGGGTTATGAGCCCGACGAGCTACCACTGCTCCACGCCGCGATGTGGATGGCGCACAGACCTAGTCTCCCACACGGCAACCGTGCAGTACCTTCAGCGCTGGAATGTTTCACGACCCGGTTCGGGATGGGACGGGGTGGGTCCACTCCGCTTCGTGCACGCCAATGGCTCAGGGTGGAATATCAA